>NZ_JBCNNS010000043.1:0-32881 GCF_039594335.1 Raoultella sp. | reverse complement strand
GAACACCTTCAAGTATGTGATCCCGAAAGTCCTGCTGACCATTATCTCCTCGACCATCGTGGCCTACGGCTTTGCCCGCTTCGAGATCCCGTGGAAGAAGTTCTGGTTCGCCACGCTTATCACCACCATGCTGCTGCCGAGTACCGTGCTGCTGATCCCGCAGTACCTGATGTTCCGTGAAATGGGCATGCTGAACAGCTATCTGCCGCTGTATCTGCCGTTGGCCTTTGCCACCCAGGGGTTCTTCGTGTTCATGCTGATCCAGTTCCTGCGCGGCGTGCCGCGCGATATGGAAGAGGCGGCGCAAATTGACGGTTGTAACTCAATTCAGGTGCTGTGGTACGTGGTGGTGCCGATTCTGAAACCGGCGATTATCTCTGTCGCTCTGTTCCAGTTTATGTGGTCGATGAACGACTTTATCGGCCCGCTGATTTACGTCTACAGCGTCGATAAGTACCCCATCGCGCTGGCGCTGAAAATGTCCATCGACGTCACGGAAGGCGCTCCGTGGAACGAAATTCTGGCAATGGCGAGTATCTCCATTCTGCCATCCATCATCGTGTTCTTCCTGGCACAACGCTACTTCGTACAGGGCGTTACCAGCAGCGGAATCAAAGGTTAAGAGGGAAATATCATGGCTGAAGTTATTTTCAACAAACTGGAAAAAGTTTACTCCAACGGCTTCAAAGCGGTACATGCTATCGACCTGAAAATCGCGGACGGCGAGTTTATGGTGATCGTTGGACCATCCGGCTGTGCGAAATCCACCACCCTTCGCATGCTGGCGGGGCTGGAAACCATCAGCGGCGGCGAAGTGCGTATCGGCGAGAAGATCGTCAACAACCTCGCGCCAAAATCACGCGGAATTGCGATGGTGTTCCAGAACTATGCGCTTTACCCGCACATGACGGTGCGTGAGAACCTCGCCTTTGGTCTCAAGCTGAGCAAGCTGCCGAAAGATCAGATTGACGCCCAGGTGAACGAGGCGGCCAAAATCCTCGAACTGGAAGAGCTACTCGACCGCCTGCCGCGCCAGCTTTCCGGCGGCCAGGCCCAGCGTGTGGCGGTTGGCCGCGCGATTGTCAAAAAGCCGGATGTGTTCCTGTTTGATGAACCGCTCTCTAACCTTGACGCCAAACTGCGCGCCTCGATGCGGATCCGGATTTCCGATCTGCACAAGCAGTTAAAGAAATCCGGCAAGCCAGCGACCACCGTGTACGTCACCCACGACCAGACCGAAGCAATGACCATGGGCGACCGTATCTGCGTCATGAAGCTCGGGCATATCATGCAGGTCGATACTCCGGACAACCTGTACCACAAACCGAAAAATATGTTCGTCGCCGGCTTTATCGGTGCCCCGGAGATGAACATTCGCCCCAGCAAGCTGGTTGAACAGGCCGGTCGCCTGCACCTGACTATCGGCGATGAACTGCTGCCGTTAAGCGCAGCCCTGCAGGATAAAGTCGGCAGCCATAAAAACCAGCCGCTGTTCTACGGCGTGCGCCCGGAATTTGTCGCCATTGCCGATGAACCGTTCGCCGAAGGCGGTTGCTCAGGCGAAATGGTGCGGGTCGAAAACATGGGCCACGAGTTTTTCGTCTACCTGAAAGTCGCCGACTATGAACTGACCGCCCGCGTCTCTTCTGACGAAGCGAAGCCGATGATTGAAAAAGGACTGCATCGCAAAGTGTGGTTCAAATTCGACATGAATAAGTGCCATCTCTTTGATGCCGCTACCGAACAGAACATCTCTCTGTAATCACTGGAGTATTAAAATGAAAAAAGTGCTTTTAAGCGCCGCAATCTCCGCCACTCTGGGCCTTACCGCGTTACCGTCTCTGGCAAAGGATATCGATCTGCGTATGTCATGGTGGGGCGGCAACGGTCGTCATCAGGTCACTCTGAAAGCGCTGGAGGAGTTTCATAAACAGAACCCGGACATCAACGTTAAAGCCGAATATACCGGCTGGGACGGCCATCTTTCGCGGCTGACCACCCAAATTGCTGGCGGAACCGAACCGGATGTGATGCAGACCAACTGGAACTGGTTGCCGATCTTCTCGAAGAACGGCGAGGGTTTTTACGATCTGAACAAAATGAAGGATATCATTGACCTCAGCCAGTTCGATGCCAAAGAGCTGCAGTCCACCACGGTCAATGGCAAGCTCAATGGTATTCCGATTTCCGTTACCGCCAGGGTGTTCTACTTTAACGATGAAACCTGGAAAAAAGCCGGCGTCTCCTTCCCGAAAACCTGGGACGAGCTGATGGCGGCGGGCAAAACCTTTGAGAGCAAGCTGGGTAAGCAGTATTACCCGGTGGTGCTGGAGCACCAGGACACCCTGGCGCTGCTGAACTCTTACATGGTTCAGAAGTACAATCAGCCGGCAATCGACGACAAAACGAAGAAATTCTCCTACAGCAAAGCGCAGTGGGTCGAATTTTTCCAGATGTACAAAAAGCTCATCGACAGCCACGTGATGCCGGACACCAAATACTATGCCTCGTTCGGCAAGAGCAACATGTATGAGATGAAGCCGTGGATTCAGGGCGAATGGGCGGGGACGTACATGTGGAACTCCACCATCAACAAATACTCCGACAACCTGAAGCCGCCGGCAAAGCTGGAATTGGGCGACTACCCGATGCTGCCGGGCGCCACCGATGCCGGCCTGTTCTTTAAACCGGCGCAGATGCTCTCTATCGGAAAATCGACAAAAAATCCGCAAGCGGCGGCGAAAGTGATTAACTTCCTGCTGAACAGCAAAGAGGGGGTGGATACGCTGGGCCTTGAGCGCGGCGTGCCGTTAAGCAAAGTGGCGGTGAAATACCTGACCGAAGACGGCACGATCAAAACCGACGATCCGGCCGTATCCGGGCTGAAGCTGGCGCAATCGCTGCCGACAAAACTCGCGGTATCGCCTTACTTTGATGACCCGCAGATCGTTGCCCAGTTTGGCACATCGCTGCAGTACATCGACTATGGACAGAAAAGCGTAGAAGAGACGGCCGCCGACTTCCAGCGCCAGTCCGATCGTATTCTGAAACGCGCCATGCGCTAACGGTTGCTCATTCTCTCTGCCCTGTGGCCCCGGCTGCGGGGCATTTTTTCGTCAGGAGCGAGTCATGAAAGGCAAAATCATCCCGCTGAATTTCCGTACCACGAAAGACAGCGCAACCGGTCGCCAGGTGATCCGAATGACGCCCCCGCACGTGATTTGTCACCGCAACTACTTCTACCAGAAATGTTTCACCCGCGACGGCGGTCAGCTGATTTTCGGCGGCGGATTTGAAGGTCACTGGAACTACTATGTACTCGATATTGCCGCGCAGCAGGCCATACAGCTCACCGACGGGCCGGGCGACAATACCTTTGGCGGTTTTTTATCCGCCGACGACCGAACGCTGTGGTACGTGAAAAACAACCAGCGGCTGCGCCGCGTGGATCTGGCGACGCTGGAAGAGCAGGTTATTTACCCGGTGGATGACGACTGGGTCGCCTATGGTACCTGGGTAGCAAACAGCGATTGCAGCCGGCTGGTCGGTATCGAGATAAAAAAAAGCGACTGGCAGCCGCTGACCGACTGGAGTCAATTCCGCGCCTTTTATTTTACCCATCCCGAATGCCGCCTGATTAATATTGACCTGCATAGCGGTGAGCGCCACGTGATCCTGCAGGAGAAACGTTGGCTGGGCCATCCGATTTTCCGGCCGTTTGATGACCAGACCATCGCGTTCTGCCACGAAGGGCCACGCGATGCTATCGATGCCAGAATGTGGCTTATCAACGCTGACGGCAGCCATATGCGCAAGGTGCGTCAGCACCAGCCGGGAGAGAGTTTCACCCATGAGTTCTGGGTACCGGACGGCTCCGCGCTCTATTACGTCGCCCACCGGGAAAACGATCCGCATCGCTATCTCTACCGTGCCGACCCGACCACGCTGGACAATCGTCGGCTGCTGACCATTCCCCCCTGCTCACACCTGATGAGCAACCACGATGGCTCCCTGGTTGTCGGCGATGGCGCACCGCATCATACCGGCGATATTCAGCTGAACGATCCGTTTATCTGGGTATTTGATCTGCAGTCCGGTACGCAGCAGGCCATTTGTCGCCACGACTCCAGTTGGAAAGTGCTCGACGGCGATCGTCAGGTCACCCACCCGCATCCGTCATTTTCACCGGATGACCGCTGGGTGTTGTTTACCTCCGATAAAGAAGGCATGCCGGCGCTGTTCCTGGCGGAAGTGTAATCATTCAGCCACGCACCCGGCTCGCGCGGCGCTTCGCCGGGCTACCGGTTCAGCGCCGTCTGCGATCCGCTGCCCGGCTAAGGCATTTACACCACAATCTTGTGATTGGGTAGCCCGGGTAAGGCGTCTACGCCGCAACCCGGGAAACCTGTCAGAAGAAATATTTAAATCTTACCCGCGCGCCGTAGCGTTCATCGGTACTGCCGCTCTTCGCCGACGACGAATCCAGCCAGGAAGCATAGGCCCCGAGATAAATATTAAAGTTTGGCATATTCATGATGTCCGGCAACTGCCAGGAGGTATGGATAGTGTGGATGTCATAGCGCCCCGGCGCCAGAATCGCACAATCGCCATCGCACTCAGCGCTCACGCCAGACATATTGAACCGATCGATTTTGTTATGTGCATAGATATAGCCCAGCTCCATGCGATGCCATAACGCATTGATACCAGTGCTGAAATCTTTTTCGTCCGCCGCATCCAGATATGCGGTGCTGACGTTCACCACCGCCCCGTCTTCAGCATCCGTTTTCAGCGTATTCCAGCTCAGCGTCATGCCGTAGCCGGTACGGCTGGACTGATCGACCCAGCGGCCGCTCTGATTCTCATAGCCATAAGCATTATTGACAAGGTTGCTCTCCATTGCCGCCGCCACCGACCAGGCGCCTGACTGCCAGGCCGCAACCGGACGCACGTAAACCACGTTTTTACGGTTATCCAGCGCGTTGCCATGATAGTTCTGAGCCACGAACAGCGAGCTGCCGTCCTCCACCAGGGTGTTCAGCTCAAAGTACCAGTTATCAAGATGTTTACTGAGCAGAAAGTTGCCACCGCTGCTGCTGCGCCCGCGTCCTTCTTTCATCATGTAAATATAGCCGTAGCCGTCGCTGTACAGATCGTTCGCCGTGTTGCCGGAATATTCAATAAAGGTGTCCTGATTTAGCGGGAACATATCATAAGCTTCGAAGCGACCGATTTTAATTTTCCAGTCATTCTCCTGGCCAAAGAAAAAGGCCGCATCATCAAGATTCATCTTGCCATTGATATCCGCCAGCGGCTGCACGCTGAATCCGGCATATTTCCCGTCAGCCCCTTTACGCAGACCATCAAACCCCAGCAAAATTCGGCCATTAATATCCCAGCGTTCTTTATTTCCCGGCGCCCAGTTTTTATTGGCCGAGGTTTTCACCGACGTCAGACTGCCGGTGCGACTGGCGCCATCCATATTAAACTCAACGTCACCATAGAATTTTAATTCTCCATTATCATTAAGCTGTAATGTCGGCTTCTTCACCCCGGCGGCGGCCGTCACCGGCACAGCTGGCGGCCGCGGCTGTTGCTTCAGCGCACGAATCTCCACCTCCGCGCTGGCCGCCCGTTGCTCCGTTGCCTTCAGGCGCTGCTCCATCTGCGCCAGCCGCTCTTCAAGCGAAACGGACTCCTGCGCACTCACGGCGGGGGTAAATAAAGACGTCAGCAAACATCCGACCCAGATATTTTTCATCGGCACACCCTTTATTATTATTTCAAGAAAGGTATTTTTTTATTTATGATAAAACTGGCGACAGAGGTAATAATAACCCGCCCGTCGCCTCGGACAGGTTATTAACAACATTCCATTCAGTTAATTTATTCTAATTGCCAGGCACCGGCTTCCGATAATAAAGCGGTACCACTCCAGGAAAATAAGGATAATTCCCGATGCGCCGCCTCCGGATAAATACGGCTGCTCAGACAGGCCTCCCCCTCGTTCACGAACACTTCAACTGAAGAACTATCAAAGAAGAGACGCAGTTTTAGTGGCGATGTCAGCGAGAGTGGAACACTCCGTACGCCGCACAGACCGTGCTGCGGGTAGTGTCGCTCCAGCACCAGGCGCTGCATCTGCGCATCAACGTAGACGCGCAGACCATCGCCGAAACTCAGCCCATACTGTTCCGCCGAACTGCCCGCGCAGTCCCAGTCCAGGATCACCTCCATCGATTCACCGTTTTCCGCCATCAGCGACCGTTGGTTTTTCAGCGAACTCACCGGCCACGGGAACCAGGCCCTGCGCAGGCACTCCACCTCTTTCGCCGGGCGCATCTGTAGACGGTTATCGGCGCTCAGAGTCAGCTCACGCGGCAGAGAGAGCATGCCTGCCCAGCCATCCTGCTGTTCCGGCAGCGGTGATTCCCACATGTCCAGCCAGCCGATGACGATACGGCGACCATCGGCAGTGAGGAAACTCTGCGGGGCATAAAAATCATGACCATGGTCCATCTCAACAAATTCACCTTCCCGGACAAACGGCTGCCCGGGCTGCCAGTCGCCGAGCAGATAGCCGCTCTGGAATAAATTACGATTCTGGTAGCCATGTGCCGCCATCCCCTGCGGTGAAAACATCAGCACTCGCTTGTCGCCGAGCGCGAAGAAGTCGGGGCATTCCCACATATAGCCCATCTTCTCTTCGGCTTCATCAAGGATCCCTTCGTCATGCCACTGGCGCAGATCGGCTGAACGATACAGCCGCACCTGGCCGGTATCGCCGACGCGAGCGCCGACGATCATGTACCAGCTCTCCCCTTCACGCCACACTTTCGGGTCACGGAAATGATGCAGGCCCGGTGGGGTATCCAGCACCATGCCCTGACGTTCAAAATGAATGCCGTCGCGGCTGGTCGCCAGACACTGCACCTGATAAAGGTTGGCTTCATCGCTGGGATCGCCGTGGAATTTATGTCCGGTATAAATCAGCGCCAGCGTATCGCCGTCCACCACGGCCGATCCGGAGAAGCAGCCATCTTTATCCTCCGGCCCCTCCGGCGCCAGCGCCACCGGCAGGTGTTCCCAATGGACTAAATCCTTGCTGCGCGCATGACCCCAGTGCATCGGTCCCCACTGCGTGGAGTAAGGGTGATGCTGATAAAAGGCGTGATACCAGCCGTCAAACCAGACCAGACCATTGGGATCGTTGATCCAGCCCGCGCGGGCGGCGAGATGGTAGCGTGGGTACCAGCGCAGGTTTAACGTCTCGCGTTTCGCCTGCAGTTCCTGTTCAGCGTTAGCAATGGTGTACATCATATTCTTCACTCTTTTCATTCAGATAGCGGAGGGTTGCGATATCATCGGATCCGAAGATGAACGACTGGATCGCAACAAGAAAATGGAGATAAAGGTGGTGCAGAACACCAGCAGTCCCATAATCAGATAGGACTGGGCGAAGCCATATTTCTCGTAGCTGTAACCCGCCAGCGGCGACAGCACCGTGGCAATCACCGAGCTGGTGCAGGCAAAGCCCACCAGATACAGTGTGGAAGAGAGGCGTTTATCAAAGTTTAAGCTGTTGTATTTAAAGATGGCGACCAGCAGTACCGGCAGTTCCACCGCATGCAGCAGCTTGGTGATGGAAATCAGCAGCGGCCCTTCCACCAGCCCGGAAGCCACCATGCGCATCGCCATCACCATCCCGGCGAATATCAGACCGTTTTTCGCGCCGATGCGGTTAACAAGCCACGGCGCGCAGAACATCCCGGCGGCTTCAAGGAACACCTGGAACGAGTTCAGGTAGCCGTACATCTCGTTGCCTTCCTGCAAGGTCGGGAACTGGGAAGAGAAGTAGACCGGGAACTGCTGGTCGTAAACACCGTAGATACAGGTGCCAATCACGAAGAAAACCAGCGCCCAAAAACGCGGCAGGGTCAGCAGACGCAGGGCATCTTCCAGCGTCACTTTACCACCCGATACCGCTTCCTGCATGGCGTGCGGCGCGGAGGAGACCCGCAGTCGCGCCAGCAGAATAAAGAACACCAGGCCGGAACAGCTGGCGACCGCAAAGTTAAGTTTCGGGTTGATGTTAAACAGCAGTCCGGCGAAAAAGGTCGCCACCGCCCAGCCCAGCGATCCCCACATACGCGCCCGACCAAACTCAAACTGGCTCTGGCGCGCCACGCGTTCGGTGTAGGATTCGAGTACTCCGATGCCACCGTTAAAGGTTAGGCCGATATAGATCCCGCCAAAAATACTGCCGAGCAGTACGTTTATTTTCAGCAGATAACCAAACAACAGATACGCCGGCCCGGACAGGATCAGCAGCACGGTGATATACCAGAGCAGGTTTTTACGCAGCCCGAGCTTATCCTGAATAAAGCCGTAACACACCTGGGCAAACAGTGCTGATACGGAAAGCACGGCATAGATAATCCCGGTATCCCCTGCTTTGAGCCCTACCTCCTGGTGCAACCAGATAGAAAGCAATGAGCCGGAAGAGGACCATGTGACAAAAAAGAAAAACAGTAAGGCGCTGAGTAACGGATAGCTGTGAGAGTGATGGGTTTTCATCATGACATTCTCGTGTAGGGGTAATGCACGCAATGGTAACGTTAACAAAAAACATAAATCATGCCGTTTTGCTGAGATACATGATGTTAATCACAAAAGTTAACGTTAACATAATAAAGGTGAGATCGCGATCAAAGAATCCGCCCACTGGCAGAACACGGCATACGATAAAATATCGTATGATCCTTTTACATCAGCAACTTAGTTATATAGCCTGTTGCATGGCAGCAACGGTGGAGTGGGAAATATGGCATCCTTGAAAGATGTGGCAAAACTGGCAAACGTATCTCTGATGACGGTTTCACGGGCGCTAAACAACCCGGAACGTCTGAAACCAGAAACGCTGGCTCGCGTTCAGACAGCTATCGAGCAGACCAACTATGTCCCCGACCTGTCAGCCAAGAAAATTCGTGGCGCGCGCGCCACGCCAAATACCATTGGTGTACTGGCGCTGGATACCGTCACCACGCCGTTTTCGGTTGAGCTCGCGTTGTCTATCGAAGAGACCGCCCGCGCGCACGGCTGGAACAGCTTCGTGGTGAATATGTTTTCCGATGACAGCCCGGAAAACATCGTCGACTTGCTGCTCTCCCACCGTCCTGACGGTATCATCTATACGACCATGGGGCTGCGCCAGGTGCCGGTTCCGGCCAAGCTGCTGACGCTACCCTGCGTCCTCGCCAACTGCGAAAGTCTTAACGACCCGGTCGCCAGCTATATTCCTGATGATGAGCAGGGTCAGTACGCTGCGGTAAAAGCCCTGCTCGCCGCAGGCTATAGTCGCCCGCTCTGTTTACATCTCCCGGTCAACCATCTCGCCACCGTGCGCCGCCGCCAGGGGCTGGAACGCGCCTGCCGCGAAGCCGGTCTCGATCCGGATACGTTGGTGCACAGCTATATGGCCTATGGTGATAAGCACTACCATGATATTCCCGCGGTGGTACAGAACCATCTCCGCCAGGGAAAACCGTCATTCGATTCGGTTATCTGCGGCAACGATCGTATCGCCTTTATGGTCTATCAGACGCTGCTGGCACAGGGATTGCGGATCCCGCAGGATGTTGCGGTGGTGGGCTACGATAATATGGTGGGCATTGGCGATCTGTTTTTACCGCCGCTGTCGACGGTGCAGTTGCCGCACTATGATATCGGGCGCCTGAGCGCCCTGCATATTATTAACGGCAATAGCCATCGGGAAACGGTACGCGTAGCCAGTCCGTGGCTGCCAAGAGCATCCCTGTGATTAATTACCGATATTGCGCAGCTTTTCGCCGGACATCAGTCGGCGCTCGATGTGTTCGAGCGTGACGTTTTTAGTTTCCGGAATCAGCCAGAACGTTACACCGATAAACGCCACATTCAGCGCAGTGTAGAGCCAGAAGGTCCCCGCTGCACCAATGGTATCCAGCAGCGTCAGGAAGGTGGCACCGATAATCATGTTCGACACCCAGTTGGTGGTGGTTGAACAGGTAATGCCAAAGTCGCGACATTTCAGCGGCTGAATTTCTGAACACAGGATCCACACCACCGGCGCGGCGCTCATCGCATAGCCGGCAATGCACATCATGGTCATGCCGACGGAAAGCCAGGACAGCCCGCTGGAGGCGGTGCCGTTATCAAATTGCATCAGGCAATAGCCGAGTACCAGCGTTCCGACAGCCATCACGCTAAAGCCGATTTTCAGCGCCGGTTTACGCCCCGCTTTATCAACGGTAAAGACCGCGATAAAGGTCGCAAACATAAAGGTCAGGCCTACCACCAATGTGGCGATCATCTGCTGCTCGGTAGTAGTGAAGCCCGCCATTTTAAAAATACGCGGCGCATAGTACATGATGATATTCATGCCGGTAAATTGCTGCATCGCCTGCAACAACATGCCAAGAAATACCGCGCGGCGGACGTTGCGATTGATCTTAAACAGCGCCCAGCCGCCTTGTTTGAGTTTCAGACTCTCGCGGATTTCATTGAGCTCATCACGGGCTTTTTCCGAGGTATCGCGCAACATACGCAGCACCTCTTCCGCTTCGACATGGCGCCCCTTTTCAGCCAGCCAGCGCGGGCTGTTCGGCAGGAAAATCACCAGAACGATCAGCAGAAGCGCCGGCAGCGCCAGGACGCCCAGCATCGCCCGCCAGTTACCACTGTAGCTGAATGCGGTATCGGACAGGAACGCCATGACAATCCCCAACGTCACCATCAGCTGATACATACTGATCATCTTGCCGCGCACATTTTCACTCGCCATTTCAGAAAGATACAACGGTGCGGTATAAGAGGCGATCCCCACGGCGATACCGAGAATGATCCTCGCTGCCAGCAGCATTTCGACACTTGCGGAAAACGCCGATCCGATCGACCCGGCCACAAACAATATCGCCCCCGCCATCAAACTGTATTTACGTCCCAGTCGGAAGGAGAGCCAGCCGTTGAATAGCGCACCGATCGCCGCCCCCAACATCATACTGCTGACCACCCACTCCTGCAGGCGGCTGGATAAGACAAAATGATCGGTAATAAAGGGCAGCGCCCCGGCAATCACCCCAATATCGAGGCCAAAAAGCAATCCAGCCACCGCAGCGGCAATAGAGACAAACTGATTCATGCGTCGGGTATCACGCTGACTACGCGCCGGGACCGTCGTGCTGTCACTGATTGAGGTCATGTTTTCCTGCCTGAGCAAAGTAAGATGTCCAGTGAAAGTACGCGATCGGCGCGACAAGGTGTCAGGGAGGAAACGCCAAGGATATGGATTAAATAGCTGGCATGACTTGTTTTGTGATGGACATAAAACTTTCTATTATTCCCGTTTCATCAATATCTGTTTATTAACTTCTTTTATACATTGGCATATAGCTGAAAGCGTGGCGAAAGGATATGGACAATTTTCAAATTCAGGGCCACATCAATATGGATAATTAATGTTAATCTTTCATCGCTGTTGCGCCGGTTGCCACATGGCGAAGTGGCCAGGCCCACTGCCAGGAATAAAAAAACCCTGCCGCCAAAGCAGGGTTTATCGCCTGTCGCCGCGCGAGCTTAGCGCGCCAGCCAACCACCATCGACCGCCACGGTGTAACCATTAATGTAATCCGCTGCGCGGGAGGAGAGGAAGACCACCGGCCCCATCAGATCGCCCGGTAAGCCCCAGCGCCCTGCCGGAATACGGTCAAGAATTTCCGCGCTACGCTGTTCATCAGAGCGCAGTTGCTGGGTGTTATTGGTCGCCATATAGCCCGGCGCAATCGCGTTAACGTTGATGTTGTACTTCGCCCATTCGTTTGCCAGCAGGCGGGTCAGGCCCATCACGCCGCTTTTTGATGCCGTGTAGGACGGTACACGAATGCCGCCCTGGAAAGAGAGCATCGACGCGATGTTAATGATCTTGCCGCCATTACCCTGGGCAATAAAATGCTTCGCCGCCGCCTGGGACATAAAGAACACGGTCTTGATGTTCAGATCCATCACGTCATCCCAGTCTTTCTCGCTGAATTCAAGGGCATCCTGACGGCGAATCAGACCGGCGTTGTTGACCAGAATATCGATATGGCCGAATTGGGCAACCGCGCGCTCCAGCAGGTGCGGAATACCATCAATCTGGCGCAGATCGGCGGTCAGGCTCAGGAAACGGCGCCCCAGCGCGGTGACACGCGCAATGGTCTCCACCGGCTCAACAATATTAATGCCGACAATATCGCAGCCCGCTTCGGCCAGACCGAGTGCCATACCCTGACCCAACCCGGTATCACAACCGGTGACAACCGCCACTTTACCCTGTAGAGAGAATGCATCGAGTATCATACTTTGTTCCTTAGTCTTTCAGAGCCCATACAAACACAGGCAAGGTTCTCTTTATCCGATCCGCATCCCTCACGCTTGCTTACGCAAGGAAAGCGCACTGGGCATTACCCACCGTAAAAAAAATAAAACGCAGTTTTGTTTTACTGGTATTGACATCTTACCTTTGAGGAAAGGTGTTTTCAATTTTTATTAAAACAACGTTTCATATTTTAACGGTATATTTATCAAAAATGCAAAACGGATCACGAAGCGATGCACAGGAAAAGAAACAAAAACAATAAAATACAATTAGTTAATCTAACTCTGGAAAATGAGAGAAAAACGCAAAAAGCGGGCATAAAAACAAAGTCAGCGCCGATACACCGGGTAGCAGAGCGGAAAAACCGCGATCCAGAGCAACATTTTATAGTGAATTGCGCTTGCCATCACATATAATGAAACGATGTTTTGATAAATTAACACTCATCTTTTAAATCAACCTCACCTGACTACACGTCCCCTTCAGACAGGCGGCATCGCAGGAAGGAAAAGGAGTACATCATGGCTAAAGGCATGCGGGTAAAATTGAATTATGCAGTCAGTCGCGATCCGGATACCGGCGCGGAGATCACCCGCTTAACCCCTCCGGAAGTAACCTGTCATCGTAACTATTTCTATCAGAAGTGTTTTTTTAATGATGGCAGCCACCTGCTGTTCGCCGGCGAGTTTGATGGCCACTGGAACTACTATCTGTTAAATATCGCGACAGCTGAAGCCGTTCAGCTCACAGAAGGTGCCGGCGATAATACCTTCGGCGGCTTTCTCTCACCGGATGACTCCGCGCTCTATTACGTGAAAAACGACCGCACACTGCTGGAGGTCAACCTTTCCACCCTCGAGGAACGTCAGGTCTATCGCGTCCCGGATGAGTGGGTCGGATACGGTACCTGGGTTGCCAACAGCAACTGCAGCAAACTGGTCGGTATTGAGATCGCCAAAAGCGACTGGACGCCGCTTAACGACTGGCAGATTTTCCACGACTTTTTCCATAAAGGTCCGCACAGCCGTCTGCTGCGCGTCGACCTGCAAAGCGGTGAGAGCCGCGTTATTCATGAAGAGAAAAAATGGCTGGGTCACCCTATCTACCGTCCGTTCGATGACCATACCGTCGCTTTCTGCCATGAAGGGCCGCACGATCTGGTAGACGCCCGGATATGGATGGTCGACGAAGATGGCAGTCACGTGCGGAAAGTCAAAGAGCATGCCGATGGCGAAAGCTGCACGCACGAATTCTGGGTCCCGAACGGATCCGCACTGATTTATGTCTCCTATCTGAAAGGTCAGCAGGGACGGACGATTTATCGCTTCGATCCGGATACCGACATCAATACCGCACTGATGCAAATGCCCGCCTGCTCACATCTGATGAGCAATTTCGATGGCACGCTGTTGGTTGGGGATGGCTCTGGTACGCCAGTGGATGTAAAAGATACCAGCGGCTACACCATTGATAACGACCCTTATCTCTACGTCTTCGATGTCGCGAAACAGGCTTACTTCCGCGTTGCCCGGCATGATACATCCTGGGCGACGGTCGCCAATAGCCGTCAGGTCACCCATCCGCATCCGTCATTTACGCCGGACGATCGCGCGATTTTATTCAGCTCAGATAAAGACGGTAAACCGGCGATTTATATAGCGAAACTGCCAGAGCATCCTGAGATGCTACGGGCGTAACATCAGTATCGTGTTTCTGTCACTGGCCTTGCCCTCCTTCACGGAGGGCTTTTTTTGTTGTATGACCCCCGGAGGAATCCCTGAGGCAGGCGCAAGCCGTTTTCTTCGTGCCTTCTGTTAAGCCCGTAGGTGTAAACCTTCCGCAGGCCCTCTCGACAGCGCGGGTGGCAAAACAGGCTTTCGCCTGAATCAGCGCTAACAGGAAGCGCAGCGGACGACAAAAACAGAAAACCCCGACTCACGGAGCCGAGGTAATGACGGAAGGTTGTTTTGTCAGAAGCTGTAAGCCACCCCGACGCGGAAACGGGTCTGGCGATCGCTGCGGTCATTTACGCCAACGTTACCGATTTCACCATACGGCGCCCAGTTTTTGTCGAGCTTATAAGCCAGCTTCACATTGTACTCCTGGGAGTACGGCTTGTTGTCGTTGCGCTTCACGCCCTCGGTGCTGCGGGCATACACATAGTTCAGCTCGGTACGCCAGTTGCCCATAACAAAACCGGCCCACGCATCGCCACGGTTCACTTTATCATCGTCTTTGCCGGCGCTCGCCGGATAGCGGGTATAGTCGTAGCGATAACGAGCCGCCACGTAGAAACCATTATCGAAGCTGTACTGGACGCGCAGATTGGGTTTGTAGATTGAGCGGCTATCGTTGCTCTCAATATTAAACCCTGGCGTCACGGAGAAGTTCTGACTCGCCTTCCACTGCCAGCTAATGGTCTCTTCGTGGCCGTTGCCGACAAAATCTGAATACGGCTGAGCGGTATTATCGCCGCCTGACTTCCACTTCGCCTCAACGGAGAAGCCGAATCCGTTGGCAAAGCGATGGGAGACCGAGACGCGATCGGCGTTGGTTTTATCTGTCTTACCTCCATCAATGAATTCATGACGCAAATCAACCGTGACGGCAGAAGCGGAAAAAGCTGCGGCACAGAGCGTAGCAAGGGCCAGAGATCTTGCAAACATAGGATACCCCTTAAAATTAAAATTTCGTTTCTATTTTATGAAACTGTATTTTATTTTTTAAGGATTAATGCTTTAGTGATCAGGATCGTAATTATTTGTTTCAAAAAACATGGCACAGCAGGACGTGACAAAGCTCAACAAAAAACGCCTTTATCACCCCTTTTTCGCTGAATTTTTCCGGGATCTGTGGGGAAAAAACCCAATAAAAAAGCCTCCGCAAGGAGGCTTGAGAAGCAGGTAAAGCAGAGCGGAATTATGCGCGTTCTACCGCTAGCGCAACGCCCTGACCACCGCCAATACAGAGTGTCGCCAATCCTTTGCGGGCATCGCGTTTAATCATTTCGTGCACCAGAGAAACCAGGATACGACAGCCGGATGCCCCAATCGGGTGGCCCAGCGCAATCGCCCCACCGTTGACATTGACCCGGCGCTCATCCCATTCCAGCACTCTGCCCACAGAAATCGCCTGGGCGGCAAATGCCTCATTGGCCTCGATGAGATCGACTTCATCCAGCCGCCAGCCCGCTCTTTCCAGACAGCGGCGCGTCGCATGTACCGGCGCGATCCCCATCAGGGCCGGATCGACGCCGACGCTGGCAAAAGCGCGGATCCGCGCGAGGATCGGCAGACCGAGATCCTGCGCTTTCGATTCGCTCATCATCATTACTGCCGCCGCGCCGTCATTGATGCTGGACGCGTTACCCGCGGTCACCGAGCCCAGCCGATCGAAGGCAGGTAGCAGGCTGGCCAGCCCTTCGGCGCTGGCATCAACCCGCGGCTGCTCATCGGTATCAACGGTGCGTGGCGCCCCGTTCAGTTCGGTCAGCACCGGCACAATCTCATCGCGAAAGCGCCCTGAATCAATCGCCCGCCGGGCCTTATGCTGTGAACTCAGCGCCCAGGCATCCTGTAGCTCGCGACTGATACCATATTCACGCGCCAGGTTTTCCGCCGTGACGCCCATGTGGTAGTCGTTGAAAGCATCCCACAGGCCATCGTGAACCAGGCTGTCAATCAGCTGGCTGTTGCCCAATTGAGCGCCGGTGCGGCTATCGGTGAGAACGTGCGGCGCCCGGCTCATATTTTCCTGGCCGCCGGCAATCACCACGTCAGCTTCACCGCACTGGATTGCCTGTGTCGCCAGATGCAGCGCCTTCAGTCCGGAACCACACACGTCATTAATCGTAATGGCAGAAACGGTATTCGGCAGCCCGCCACGAATCGCCGATTGACGGGCCGGGTTTTGCCCGGTTCCTGCAGTCAGTACCTGCCCGAGGATCACCTCATCAACACTTTGCGGGTCGATACCGGTACGCTCCACCAGCGCCTTGACCACAAGGCTGCCCAACTCTACCGCAGAGTGGCGCGACAATGTTCCCTGAAAACACCCTATAGGGGTGCGCAACGCACCAACGATTACGACATCTTTCATCCTCTACCTCAGCCCTGCTTCTGTGCAAAGAAACAGCAACATAGTAGAGAATTGTTATCAAAAAATTTCACAATTGTTTAAAGAAAGTGAGGCAAATCACAAAGATTGGCCCCGCGTTGCGGGTTCCTGACGCTGTAAATGCTGACGCAGCCAGCTCCCGGCTTTCCCCGGCGGCGCCTTCTTATTCCACAGTAAATCCACGGAGATCGCCCGCGGCCAGCCGGGAATGTTCAGCGCCACCAGCGTGCCTGAACCGGCAAACTCGTCAACCAGCGCACAGGGTAAAATGCACCATCCCAGCCCCTGTACTGTCATGCTGAGCAGCAGTAAATAGTTCGGTGCCGACCAGACCTGTCCTTTCGCCGGCTCCAGCGAGCTGGCCAGAAAAGTACTCAGGCGTAGTTCTCGCCAGCTATGCAGCTCATCCCACGCGACCCGCTTCTGTGCCGCCAGCGGATGTGCGGGGGCCACGTAGATAGCCATCGCCGTTTGTAACGGCAGCCGGGTGCTACCAATCTCCGTCGGATAGCGATCTCTGGCCTCAATCAGCCCCACCTGCGCACGCTCCTTCTGCAGCAGGTCAATGACATCCTCATCTTCCCCTATCAGACACTCAAACTCGGTGTGGGGAAAACGACGATCGAACTGCTGCAGTAGATCCTCCAGCACATCCGGGTGCAGCGTATCGGAGAGCACAAACGTGAGGCGCGCTTCCGTTTCATCAGACAGTGAAATAGCCAGCTCATCCAGCCGATCGCTGGCCGCCAGAATCGCTTTGACGTAACTCAGAACCTGTTCGCCCTGCGCTGTCAATGTGGGATGCCGAGTTGCGCGGTCAAACAGCGCGACGCCCAGATCGGCTTCAAGATTCGAAATGGCGGTGCTGATGGTGGACTGGCTTTTGCGCAGCCTGCGGGCGGCGGCAGAAAACGATCCGCAGGCCACCGCTTCAACAAAGGCGGTGAGAGCTTCGGGAGAATAGCGCATGAACTATCTACTTTATCGATGGAATCTATCTTTTTATTATCATATTTATCCATAAAATGTGGAGGAATTTCTCAGAATCTGTTCCCTCCTATTGCAGAGGGACCCGGTCAGAACAACGGCTTTTTCGGAGGTAGCAAGCCATGAAACAGAACAAATTTCAGCATAAGACGCTGACAGAGCGCGTTATCCATGCGGTCAGTTTTGAAGGACTCGCCACCTTAATTCTCGCCCCCACCGCCGCCTGGCTGATGCAGCGTTCGGTTCTTGAAATGGGTGGGTTGAGTGTGCTGCTCGCGACGCTGGCCATGGTATGGAACCTGATTTACAACGCCGCTTTTGACCGCCTCTGGCCAGTATCTCGCGTGGTAAGGACCCTGAAAGTCCGCGCGCTGCACGCCATCGGCTTCGAGTGCGGTTTTATTCTTATCGGGGTCACTGCCGTGGCTCTGGTTCTCGGGGTCACGTTGATCCAGGCGTTTATGCTGGAAATCGGCTTTATGCTGTTCTTCCTGCCCTACACCATGCTGTTTAACTGGGTATGGGATACGCTGCGCGAGCGCGTACTGAAATACCGCCAGCAGCGGCTCCTGGCACGGAGCTAACTGTTCTTCATCGCCGGGTGGGTACCTGGCGAATCCCTGCCTGATTTGTCATCCGAAAGTATCGCAACCGCTCATTCATTGTTGTGGTAAATTACACTCCTTTTTTTTGTTTTTACGGTTGATAAATTCATACAATGTCTAAAATTTGGTCTAAAGAAGAGACTCTTTGGAGTTTTGCCTTATATGGCACTGCCGTAGGCGCTGGCACCCTGTTTTTGCCGATCCAGCTCGGGTCCGCTGGCGCCATTGTCCTGTTCATCACCGCACTGGTCGCCTGGCCATTAACCTACTGGCCGCACAAAGCCCTGAGTCAGTTCATTCTCTCCACGAAAGTGGCGCCCGGCGTCGGGATCACCGGGGCGGTAAACCATTACTACGGCAAGACAGTGGGGAATCTGATCACCGCGCTCTATTTCCTCGCCTTCTTCGTCGTGGTCCTGATTTACGCCGTGGCAATCACCAACTCGCTCGCCGAGCAGTTGGCAAGACATATGCCGATTACGCCCGCCGTTCGGGCCATGCTCAGTCTGGCAGTGGTCATGGTGTTGAACCTGATCTTTTTGATGGGCCGCCATGTCACGATTAAGGTGATGGGTTTTTTGGTGTTCCCGCTGATTGCCTGCTTCCTGTTCTTGTCGGTCTATTTAATCGGCGACTGGCAGCCTGAGCATCTCACCAGCCAGTTGCAACTGACCTCACATACCTTTCATCAGGTCTGGATCTCGATTCCTGTGATGGTTTTCGCTTTTAGCCATACACCTATCATTTCCACTTTTGCTATCGATCAGCAGGAGAAATATGGTGAACTGGCTATGGGTAAATGTAAGAAAATCATGAAAGTGGCCTATACCATCATCTGCGCCAGCGTGCTGTTTTTTGTCTTCAGCTGCCTGCTGGCGATACCGGTCTCCTATATTGAAAACGCGCGCGACGAAGGGGTGACTATCCTCTCCGCGCTATCGATGATGCCTGGCTCCCCGGCGTGGCTGGCGGTAACGGGCATCGTGGTCGCCGTAGTGGCCATGTCGAAGTCATTTCTCGGTACCTATTTTGGCGTGATTGAAGGCGCCAGCGAAATCGTGAAAACGTCGCTGAATCAGGTCGGCATTCGCAAAAGCCGCGCCTTCAACCGCGCGATGTCGATTCTGCTGGTCTCGACGCTGACATTCATGGTTTGCTTCATCAACCCGAACGCCATTTCCATGATCTACGCCATCAGCGGCCCGCTGATCGCCATGATCCTGTTCATCATGCCAACGCTGTCGACCTATATCATTCCCGCACTCAAATCCTACCGTTCAGTAGGGAATTTCATCACCCTGGTGGTTGGCCTGCTGTGCGTTTCGGTCATGTTCTTTCGCTAATCTTCCCCTCTGCGGCGGCGGTTATCACCGCCGCCGCACATTCTGCCAATATTCCTGCCATCCGGACTTCCTCACCAGGTTTACACTTAGGGTTTACACACCATTGGGGAGTCGCCATGTCCAGCGTAAAATTATCCGGAAGCGGAACATTAGGTCATCGTCAGGTCTATCGCCTGGGGTACGGAGCCATGCAGCTAGCTGGCCCCGGCGTATTCGGCCCGCCAGCCGATCCCGATGCCGCTATACGTGTCCTGCGCGCCGCAGTAGCGGCGGGGGTCAATCATATTGATACCGCCGATTTTTACGGCCCGCATATTACTAATCAGCTGATTCGCGAAGCGCTCCATCCTTATGCAGACGATCTCTGCATCGTCACGAAAGTCAGCGCGCGTCGTGATGAAAAGGGCAACTGGCTGCCGGCGATGTCGCCAGGAGAACTCACGCAGGCGGTGGAAGATAATCTGCGTCATCTGGGGCTTGATGTCCTGGAGATCGTAAATCTGCGCAGCATGCTCAGTACCCACGGACCGGTAGAAGGTTCGCTGGAAGCACCGCTGACCACACTGCTTGAACTTAAAGAGCGTGGCCTTATTCGTCACATCGGCCTCAGCAACGTCACGGCGAAGCAGGTGGCCGATGCGCAAAAGATGACGCCCGTTGTTTGCGTACAAAACCAATATAACGTCGCCAATCGCGCAGACGATGCGCTGATTGATCAGCTTGCCGCCCAAAATATAGCCTACGTCCCTTTCTTTCCACTGGGGGGATTTACTCCGCTACAGGCCCAGGAACTTAACGATGTTGCCGCCGAACTGGAGGCGACGCCGATGCAGGTGGCGCTCGCCTGGTTGCTGCAGCGTTCGCCTAATATTCTGCTGATCCCAGGCACCTCTTCGCTCCAGCACCTGCAGGAGAACCTGGCTGCAGGCGCGTTAACCCTGCCTCCGGAAGCCATCTCTACATTAGCAAAACTGTAGCGCTGACTGCCTTCGGCACACCTGTGTGTTCCCCTCCGCACAGGTTCTTGCCGGGCACCATTTTCTCTCCGGCTATTTGTCTGGAATTAGCCCAACGCTGCTGGCACTATATATCCGAAAAATGGGTATATGTTTGCACTATTCTGCGCTAAACAACCCCATATACAGTATTGATTTATACTCTTTTGACAAGTCTCCTTATTGGGGACTTCTGTCGTTTGTGCCTTCCGAAAAATTTTTACAACTCTTAATTACAGGAAAAACAATATCGAATTCGACGTTTATACAAATCAATTTAGCGACAAAGATAGCTAATAACATCAAACGCTCATAAAAACATCTGGTTAATGCAATCAGAATGTTGTCATTGCCATAAGAACAAATCAACTACACACAATAAAAATCAACAAGGACTTTACATGACAGAGGGAACAATAAAGACCAGTCGGTATGAAATCATTGCTATTTTCAGGGAGGAACTTAGAAAGCGCTCCGAGATAGAGGTTTTCTTTAATAACAAAAACATCATGACCCAGCTTATCCGGGTAGATTTTGCTGAGTTCCATATCGTCAGCCATAGCAAGATCCCCCCTGGACATAAATATAAATTCATCCTGCATAGTGATTCAGGAAAGATTGAGTTCAGTTCGTCGTTAAAGAAAAGTTATAACGCCGATGCAGAGCACGGCAATAAAGCATCCTTTGCCTTACCCGAATGTATTCACGTGGTACAACGACGCCGCGATCCTCGTTTTCGGCTACATCACCGTTATGACTTTTTTTGTCGTGGCCGACACAGGAATGGCGAAAACTACTTTTTCGATATTAAAGACATTTCGGATGGCGGCTGTGCGCTGATCGCGAAAAATCCGAACCTGAAGTTTCTCACACATAATTCAATCCTCAAAAACTCAGTTCTGTCTCTGGCTGAGTATGGTGAAATCACCATTGATTTAGCCATTAAAAATGTTGTTGAAGTGACCGTTAATGAAGACAGTGAAAGCTATCACCAGATTTCCTGCCAGTTTAAATTCCGCCACCGCGAAGATAAGACCAGAATAGAGAAAATGCTGCTCGATTTCATTCTGGAAGCCAAGCGAAAAAAGAGAGTCTGATCCCTTGGACAGGATATTTCTGTATACCGATGATAATTTAGTCGGTCAATCAATTTATAGATACATGGTTGATAATAATAAAAATATTACCACCTTCCGTTATCAGGATATCACTCAGGGGGCTCTCGCCCCCTTGTCTGGGATCGTTATTTTTAACGTCATCCATAAGGACTTTTCTGCTGCCGACACGATGTTATTGCTCAACAAAATGCGCCCGTATCTTCTGCACTGCACGCGACTAATCCTGGTGGTCAGAAGCGATATTTCCAGCCTGTTCAGAGAGCTGATAGATATAGATAAGACACTGATTCTTACAGAAAAAACACCATTAAATGATTTTTACCGCGCCGTCAGTTCTTCCATAGACGGCGGCGATTTTTCACTGCCGAAGAAGCTCTCCACCAGAGAGCGCCAGGTGCTGGAGCTAACCATGGCCTGCCATAACAACAAAAAAATTGCCACCTTACTCAATATTGACCATAAAACCGTTTACAGCCACAGGATTCATATCATGCAAAAACTTGGCCTGCATAACTCGCGAGCGATGCACAATAAGATAGTCGATATGTTTCAATGCTAATAAAAACACACAGCAATCAAAAATGGAAAACTAATTGAAAAGTTAGTTTTAATAATCATTCCAAACTGCAGGCTGGTCACTTATAATAATTTCACCCTGCAGTAATGTTCTGTAAAATTTCTGGCACGAGAAAATGAACGCTAACACATATTCTGACTATAACTTATCCCGTGGCGATATCTCTGTTCGTTATGTTTTTCAAAAAATGTTCTCACCGCAGGACACACTCGTTGCAGTGGAGTGTTTAAGTCGCTTTGATGCTATTCCTGTGGCCCCTGACTTTTTCTTTCGTCATGCCAATACAGCACTCCGTGAAAGTATTTTCATGGAGCAACTGGCATTGATTGAAAAGCATCAGGCATGGTTTATTGATAATGGTATTTTCGCCACAATCAATGTGGACGATCATATTCTTGGCATTTTGCGCCAGCCGCAAATCGAAACCTACATCAACCAACTGAAATGTGTGCATTTTGAAGTTACAGAAAATGCCAAAAGTCTGCTGAATAATGCATTAGCCAGCTGGAAAAGCCCCCATACATCCACATTGTGGCTCGATGACTTTGGTTCTGGTTATGCCGGCATTAATGCTATTCGCGGATACCATTTTGATTATGTCAAAATTGACAAAGATTTTTTCTGGCACCTCATGCAGAAAAAATCCGGGCGGCCACTGATGGATGCGCTGGTGACATTCCTTTCACGCAATAACCACAATGTCATCATTGAAGGTGTCGAGAGCGAAGCACATAAAAACTGGCTTAAGGGAATGGAGTGGTTTGCGATTCAGGGTCATTACTGGAAAGAAGTCAGCATTGAACGACTGGTTCAGGAAAGGATCAGCGTATAAAAATATCGGAGTCATATGGTATTTTTATACGCTAAATATCGCGCCCTTAATTATACACAAGTTCCCAGGTTGCCCAGCTGGTCAGTGGGCCAGTTGTCGCCTTTTCGGGGGACGGCGTGACATAACCGATATAATAAGTAAATACGCCGCCATTAACCGATTTTTCAACAATCGGTACGCGGTTTTGCTGCGGATCGGCGGGCACAATTTTATTACTTTTATCCAGCGTATTATTATCATTCGTTGACAGCGCCAGATAGATATTATGCGCCCCATCCGGTAGCGTGTTTGCCAGATAGCCCGCGTTTTCGTTTGCAACAGCATTGAGCATAAATCCATCAATCCAGCGCACGCTCACCGCACGAATCTCATTTTTATCCGCCGCGCCGCCATCATGGCGGAGCTGGCAATTGGACAACTCAAGAGTGAAAGGCTGCGGCTTCATAAATGCACCGGCCCCACGGTCATGGGCTTCCGCCAGGCTCACCGGCGCCAGCCAGACATTGCCGCTTCCGGCATTATTACCGCCGTTAAGCGCAACGCTGCAGGAGATATCCGTCACCCGGCCGACAAAATCCACGCGTCCATTATCATAATTGGTCATAAAACCATAGGCCGACGAGGCGGCAAGCATCGCGCCAGCGACGGCCAGCCTGATGCATTGTTGGCTATATGCGCCACATCCATATTGCTTCATGCCCGTCTCCTGAATCAATCGTACGTCAGGTTAAAGATCATGTGCGATTCCACCTCGCCGGTACTGGTTGTCGGCAGGTATTGATAAAACTGCGCATGATAAGGTTGCGTAAAGTAACGCGTTTCCTGAGAACGCAACGTGCCTACGCTATACTTCTTATTAAATTCCAGCGGCACGCCATCCTTCAGTACCTGAATCCCGACACCTTTTGCCGCGGAACTCCCGGCTTTTTCATTGAGCAATGCCCCTTGCTTAACCGTTGTGCCGGTTGCCAGGGTTCCGGAAAAAGAGGTCTCGATATTGGCATAACCCGACTCGCTTACCCCACCGCTGCACTGCAGCTCAATATTAAAATCCCGGCCGCCTGCCGTTGTACCGACCCCTTTCAGATCGCTACGCTTAATACTGCCCACATCAACGTTCATATTCTTCCCGCTCAGTACCGTACAGGAAGGGGAGACAATGGTGATCGCATTGGCGCTGAGGTAGGTTTGCAGAATCGGATTATTCCCCCTTTCCCAGTCATAGGAGGTATATATCCCCGTCGCCAGCGTACCGCTGCCGGTAACTGCTGCGGTTTTGATCAGTTCAAGAGTAAAGCGCGAGCCTTCCAGAGAGTAATTAGTCCCTGTGCCTCCGTTCGACGTGAAGGACCCGGGATAGATAATATTAACCGTGGCGCCGCCGCGGCTAAAACGCATGCCAATCCCTGGAACACTAGTGGAATAGACCTTATTCCCTAAATCCTGAACGCCAGTTGCGACAATATTGGCCTTGAAGGTGTTGGTATTGGTACAGTAATAGCTAACGCCGTTGCCCGCCGGCATAGTCCAGTCCTGTTTCGCGATAACCGCCCCTACCGGCAGATCCGGCGACACCACCACGCGTCCCATGGTCATATCAAGTTTTACCGTGCTTGCCGATCTCCGCGAACAGTCCGCCCAGGCCGTCGATGTTCCAAGGGCCAGCAGGCCAAGCGCTATCATCAGTCGTTTACTCAGCGACATACCGTTTCCTTTAATTTTGTCTGGCTCAGATCTACCGTACACTGTCCGCCGCTCCACTTAACGGTTGCGCGCTGAACGCTGGCATCGCTGATAAACATCATGCTTCCCTGGCCCACAACCCCCATATCCTTCCCTGACGGGTCCAGAATGGTTGCGGCAAACGGCAGCGGTTGGCCATTGGCCTGGCGTGCCTGAAGCGTGAGGGTATTCTGTACCGTGGTATCAAACGAGACTTTCACCACGCTGCCTTCCCACGGAACAACCTGAGCCACAGTACGTTCAAAGACAATATCCTCCTGACTGCCTTTCGGATCGATCTCAACGGCGTTAATCCGGTAAGGCCGCAGATAGGGCAGGATGGCGTAGCCATTACTGTCGACGCGGGTCCCAGGCGAACCCGGCAACATGGCGCCAGCCGCATTTTTGGCTTCAATTAGCGCCATGGTGTTGCCACTCTCGGGTGAGAACACCACACCATGACGATGAGCGATCAGCGTGCCGCTGGCGCCCAGCCCGCTCTGCCGGTAGCCTTCGCCCTGACTATAGCTACCGTTAAGCGTGGTCCACGGGGTACGGTAGCTGCCGTTTAAGGCGACATCATGCTGACCACCGCTCACCGCGGTGGTTGAAATGCCATAGTTGAGGTTGTTCTCACTATCCAGCGAACCGTTAACCCCAATCTGCGAGCTGCCGAAATGTGAATTATTGAAGGAGGTGTTCGACGTCAGGTTGGCGGTGCGGTTCTCTCCAAACCACAGCGGATAGCTGAAGTTCACCGAAAGACGATCGTCACGACGATGACCGGAATTATCTGGCGTATACACGCGCTGCGCGCTGACTGACCATGAGAGGCGACCGAACATATTGTTATAGCTAAGCTGGTACTGTTTCTCGGTCCCCGAACGGTTCCAGTAATCTGCAATCTGGCCGCTCAGATAAAAACCACCCCAGCCGTCCGGCAGGTTCTGGTTAACGGTAAAGGTCATGCCGTTTTTCTGCCGCCACAGGGTATAGTTACTGTTGCGGTTCTTCTCTTGGTCGACGGCATACAGCGCATCGTTCAGGTTATAGTAGCCTTTCGTGGAGTAGCGGTACGCCGCCAGCACAATGCTGGTCTGCGTATCGGTAAACATCCGGTTAAAGGTGGCGCGATAGCTCTGCCCTTTTTCATCCAGGGTATCGCTATTCAGCCGCGACTGGGTAATGTCAAATGACAGCGCGCCAATACCGGTATTCATCCCGGCCCCCAGCAGAAACGCCTGATAATCATCAAAACCGGTCACGCCGGTATAGCCGGTAAACATGTTGCTCAGGCCACGCTGCCAGGTGGCCTGGTAAAGCATGGGCTTATTGCGCAGCGAATTATCATCGACTTTACCGGCCGACAGCGCATAGCGGGTCATGCCAGGACGCAGCAGTTGCGCCACCGACGCATACGGCACGCTGAAGACCTGTACCGAGCCATCGGCCTCTTGTACCGAAACCTCCAGGTCGTTGCCGTATCCGGACGGGTAAACATCCTGCAAAGTAAACGGCCCCGGCGGTACCGAGGTCTGATAAATAATATTGTTGCCCTGACGCACCGTCACCAGGGCGTTGCTCTGCGCCACGCCGCGAATTTCAGGAGCATAGGAACGCATTCCGTCCGGGAACATATTGTCATCGGTCGCCAGGTTGACCCCACGTAGGCCAATGGTGTCGAAGAATTCGCCGTTGGTAAAAATCTGCCCGCCGCTGACAATCGAGTTGATTTGTGGGATCGGGCGCTGAAGATAGGTCTGGTTGCTGTTCCAGTGCGCCTTTCCTTGCTGCTGCTGCCAGTTGAGGTTGCCGATATGCTTGAGCAGCCAGCCATCCCACGACAGACCGGCATTCATGCCGAGGTAGGCGCTGCTGTTATCCGAACCGTTCGCCGCAGAACTGTGGCTGGTCCAGGTGTTCGCCATCCAGCCCAGATTCAGCGCCGCAATGCCTTTATCCCAGAATTCCGGGCTGACATAATTTTTCAGGCGTTGATCTTCGTAGATTTGCGGTACAGAAACTTCCAGCCGCAGAGAGGACTGTATCAGGTTATCTTTAACGTTTTCGTCATTACGCCACTCCTTCAGACGTCCACAGTAACCTTCCTGCTGACTGAGCTGAGGATTGAGCTTTTCTGCCGAAATGCCATAGCGCTCAAGCATTTCACGGGTGTAGCAGATCCCCATGTTGCCATCTTTATCGCGGGTGACATTCAGTTCATAGCGTCCTTTCCACTCATTGTTGGTATAGACGTCAAGCGAATAGGTCCCTTCCGTGATAGCACTGCCGGAGAAGCGAGACAGATCGACCTTTTCCCGGCTGCCAACGATAAAACCATCGTTAAACTGGTATACCGTTCCCGGGCTTTCCTGTCCGCTGGAAACTGGCGGGAAGCAGAACAGCGCCATTGCGATCGCTGAACTTAATCTTCCCGGGCAGATAGACCTCTGCTTCATGATCGTGTCCCTTATTTAACGGTTACTTTCACTGCCACATCTGCGCCATAGTCATTGATATTATTGATAGTCAGGGTCTCACCTCGGCTCACGGAGGAAGAGAGGGCCACGGTCTGACTGGACTGCGGAGCAAGCATCACCGTTTTGCTGTTCAGGGCTTTACCGCCATCGCGGGAAATACGGCTTACGGTGAGATAAAATGGCGTAGGGTTGCTGACTGACAGGCTGCTACCGCTGGCTGAAAGCGCTAATTTCTCCGGCGCCGCGTCGCGGTTACCCAGTCCGGCAGGACGGTAGATAAACTTAAAGCGCGAACGGATCGCCAACTGGAGGACGTTTTGTCCTTCATTTTTCTGGTTGGCCACTACTGGCGGAATTTCCAGCAGATTCAACCACCACAGCGTTTCTTTATTTTGGGCCAGTCCGGCGGCGCTACCCAATTTAATACGTAAAGTCTGACCGCTCTTTGCATCGACGCGTGAAATCGGAGGCGTAATAATAAACGGCGTGGTAATAGTATCCGGCGTAGCATCAGCATTGCCGTTATCCAGCCAGGCTTGCGCCAGCGCCGGACGATCTGCGGTATTAGAAAGCTGTACCGTTATTTCTTTTTCATTTCCAGGGTAAATAAAGCGAGTGCCGTTGACGATAATATTATTGGCATTGGCCGCAAAACTAAAAATGAAACAGAAAAAAAGGACAATATGCTTCATGCTGACCTCAGAAGAAAAAAATAAGCGGCAGCAATTGCCGCTTTATCATTGTTTTAAACCGCCTCGGAAAAGGCGGTTTTATTTTCTGGCGATAATTACTGGTAAGTAATTTCGTAGGTCGCGTAGCTGTTAACCACACCGGTGGTGACGGTATTCGGGGTGTTGGTCGCATAACCCACGAAATAAGTGAAGCGTGCGCCATCCTGAACAGCAGAAGCATCGCCGGTTGCTTTAGGCTGAGTGCTGTCGCCTGGGATGATTTTGTTGGTCAGGCTGGTAGCATCATCAGTAGACAGAACCAGCTGGATGTTTTGCGCGCCAGCGGCTTCGGTGTTAGCCAGGTAGCCCACCTGCTTGCCCGCAGCGCCTGCCAGCAGGTTACCGCCGGTCCAGTTCACGCCCAGTTTGCTCACGTCATCCTGCTTAGTACCATCGGCAGCCTGGCAGTTGGAAACATCGATGGTGAACGATTTCGGTTTCAGGTAGGTATCTGCGGCGGCAGCTTTCACTTCGGTCAGCGTAACCGGAGACAGGTATACGTTAGCATCGCTACCCTGGCCGTTGACGGAAACAGTACAAGATACGTCGGTAACTTTACCGAAGAAATTAACCTGGCCACCACCAACGGTAGTATCAGCAGCGTTCGCTGCAGTCATACCGAAAAATGCTGTTGCCATCGCTGCAGAGAGAAGAACCTTTTTCATTGCCATTTCCTTGTCAGAGTGAGTTTTATATCAATAAACCAACAGTAAATCTGCACAAAGTCAGAAGCGTTATGCGATGCTCACTTGTGCAACTGTGAATAGAAACTTCGACTGACCGGAAGCCGCAATATTTAAGGCGTCAGGACGCGAATTCCGATTAAAGAATCCGTTAATGCTGTCGGCGTCAAAGAATGCTATTTTCGTTGATAAATATACATTTGCTTATAGCTTGTTACACCGAGCTGATGATAAATTTCAGCTATCAATAAAAAAATAACAATAGCTAAAAACAATTTATTGGTTATTTACACAGGAAGGAATAAGGCGCGATGGAGATATTTCGAACAGGGATATTCATGGCAAATAATACGACACCATGACGATAGCGAACACACTGAATAATATTGAGACGCAGATTGCTGAAAAAGCATAAATCCGGTTAAAAAATTTTTTAACCCTGGCAACCTGGGGTTGAGCAACTCGTTACAGCTGCAGGTGGAAATGCTGGTGCAGCGCGAGCCTGCCTGTCCGGGTGATACTCACTTCGCGAAATCCCGGCGTCAGGGTGAACCAGCCTTTTCGCTGACCATGGTCCAGTAATGCGGCCCCGACGGCGCCGCCGGGATGGAAGCGCCGTTCGCTCCAGTCCAGACATGCACAGCATACCTTGCGCCGGTTCTCGCCCGGCAAGATAATGCCTGAACGAGCAAACTGCGCCTCGCCATTCGCCGTCAGCGCGCTACCGTCCGGCGCGATCCATGCCTCGCGCACCAGGAAATCATAGATCGCCACCGCCACTTCACCGGCAAGGTGATCGTAGCAG
Source organism: Raoultella sp. (assembly GCF_039594335.1). Lineage (NCBI taxonomy): Bacteria > Pseudomonadati > Pseudomonadota > Gammaproteobacteria > Enterobacterales > Enterobacteriaceae > Klebsiella > Raoultella sp. The sequence continues at coordinate 3,493 of NZ_JBCNNS010000043.1, read as the reverse complement.
GTCCGCGCGGTACGCAGATTCACCGGGGTCCGGGTCGTCAGCACAATCGCGCTTTTTCCGGCCATCGCCATCATATTCTCCAGCAGTCCAGCAACATCGGCACTCGCCTGCCGGTAATAGTGATGCCGCCCCTGCGCCAGACAAACCAGCAAATGGGTGCTAACCAGACGGCTGAGATGGGCGCTAGCGGTCGAGGCCGATACCTCGGCCACCGTCGCCAGCTCCGTCGCGGTCCACGCGCGTCCATCCATTAATGCACAGAGCATTTTCACCCGTGAAGCATCGGCCATGGCAGACGCCAGCGCCGTGAGGGCGACGGCCAACGACTCATCATCCTCAATAACATGAGCGGGTTTTAGCATAACGCCTCACAAAGTGGTGGCCCAGGAACGCGTGACTTCCTGCGCCAGTGAAAAGTTATCGGTCACCAAAATCAGGCGGTTAGCATGATCGCTGTACTGAGTCAGGATATTCACCCCACGTTCGGCCAGCGCGTGAGCTATCGCCCCCAGCTCGCCGGGCTGTTCCTGTTTTAATTGGCGAATAAGCGGCAGGTAGACACCCGTTACCGGGATCCCCGCCTGCTCCAGCACCCTTCTGGCTCGCTCCCCCTCCACCACCAGAAAATGGACATGACATTGATGACCGACGGTGAAAACCCCACCCCCTTCAAGTCCCACGCCATGTTTCCCCAGCACTTGACCTAACCGTGCCAGTTGGCCGGGACGATCTGGCAGAATCACATGAATATCATACATCGCCGCGCCCTTCCCGCACTTCTGAACCCCAGGCGCGAATGACCTGCACAATGCGAATCTGGTAAGAGGCAAAAATAGTCGCTTTGCCCTCTTCCTGAGCCGCCTGATGGCAGAGATTATTTTTCCAGGCCCGCACCGCCTCTTCATCGCGCCACCAGGACAGGGACAGGATCTTGCCCGGCGTGGTCAGACTTTGAAAACGTTCAATGCCAATAAAGCCGTCAAGCGTAGCGAGCAACGGCTTCAGCTCCGCCGCCAGCGCCAGATAACGAGTCTGTTTTGCCGGGGTGACATCGGCTTCAAAGAGTACTGCAATCATCGTGTCGTCCTTCCTCAATCAACAGTGACGCCACTTTATCGTATCCCCACAGGCCGATACTTCGCCGCTAAACGAAGTATTCCTTCCCCAGGAAAGCGGGAAAAAGGCCGCCCGTATATTCTCTCAGGCAATCCATTTCCGCGTTTTTTTTCAAAAAAAACACATAACCACAACAATCCCATCCCATTCATAACATTCGTAAAAAAACGCTCAATGCATTGTTTTTTAATTAAAAAATAAAGACACCTTCAAGATTTCTTCATCCAGCCGTCATAAAAGTGTGATCTAAATCGCACTTTTTGCAACGATGGTTATAATTAGCATGCTTATTATAAACCCCATCGAAAGCACAACGCTTTCCACCTAAAAAGTTAAAAGGAAAAACACCATGAAAAACGTAAAATTACTTGCCGCTGCCGGTATGCTCTCTCTGGTTTCTTTCGCTAGCTTCGCTCAGCACCCGGTCAGCGTAACGGCTGATACCCTGGACAGCGCAGAAGCTAAAATTGCTACCATCGCTAAAGATCAAGGCGCGTCTTACCACATTACCGAAGCCTATACCGGTAACCAGGTTCATATGACCGCTGAGCTGTCCAAATAAGAGAATGGTTGCAGAGGGAATTGCCGGACAGGCCGCCTGACGGCGGCCCGTTTCGCGCCCGGTGCACAATAACCGTACAGCAATGTCAGGCCCCTTTATGGGGCTTTTTTGTTAATGCGCGCTGTATCGACAGCACACTCAGCAACACCACGATCATCCCCACCAGCGCCACCCCTTCAATCTTCTGTCCGAGGAAGATCCAGCCCAGGATCACTGCCGTCACCGGACTCAGCAGGCTGAGTGCGGAGACAGCAACCGACGGCAGACGGTTAATCCCGCGAAACCAAAGCCCGTAGGCCAGCATCGCGCCGGCCACGCAGAGCCACAGATAGCCGGCCGCCTGGGTCAACGTCACCCCCTGAAGCGGCGGATCCACCAGCCATGCAACGGGAGCCAGTACCACGCCACCGATCAGCAATTGCCAGCCGGTCAGCGCCACCACCGGTAGCGAAATCGCCCAGCGGCGAGACAGCCAGGTACCCAGCGCCATGCTGACCGCGCCTGAAAACGCCGCCATGATCCCCAGCGGATCCAGCACCGTATGCGGCGACAGCAGCAGCAGTGCCATACCGATAATGCCAGTCACTGCCGAGAGCACCGCCACCCACGGCGAACGCTGCCTGTCGACACACCACGCCAGCATCATGACCAGCAGCGGCTGAATTGCCCCAATCACTGCCGCCAGCCCGCCGGGTAACCGGTAAGCGGCAATAAACAGCAGCGCCTGAAAAGCGCCAATATTGAGGATCCCGGTAACGATAAGCTTCCACCACTCATTGCGCAGAGGAAAACGGCGGCACCAGATAAGCAGCGCAATCCCTGCCGGTAACACCCGCAGCAACGCGGCAATAAACGGTCTGTCCGGAGGCAAAAACTGGGAAGTGACAATATAGGTTGTCCCCCAGATAGCCGGGGCCAGGGCAGTCAACAGCAAATCGATAACGGGAGAGCGTGGGAAAAAGGTCATGATTTTATCTTCATATCAAGGTAAATTAGTCGCTAAAGTATGTATCGACAAATGTCTTGATATCAAGATAAGTGAGCACAATTGGACAAATCATCTCAGGCTGACGCTGTAGATCGTATTCTTGAACAGTGGAAACGGGAGCGCCCGGATCTGGATTGCAGCCCGATGGGCCCCATCGGGCGCCTGAAGCGCTGCGCTCTGCTGCTGGAACCGCGTATAGAGTCCGCCTTTATTCGCCACGATCTGGTGCGCTGGGAGTTTGACATGCTGGCCACCCTTCGTCGGGCCGGCTCGCCGTTTATCCTCTCCCCGACCCAGCTTTTCTCTACGCTGATGATCACCTCTGGCACCATGACGCATCGGCTTAAGGTGCTGGAAAAACGCGGATTTATTACCCGTTTACCAGACCCTGACGACGCGCGAAGCCTGCTGGTCGCCCTGACCCAGGCGGGTCGCGAGCGGATCGATGAAGCGGTGGAAAGCCACGTGGAAAACGAACGCCAGCTGCTGGCTGGACTCTCTACTGAGCAGCGCCGGCAGTTGGATCAGGCGCTCAAGGTCTTTATGCGCCTGCTGGAAGGGTCCTAGCACCCGGCCGCAATATAATCGCCGTTGGCGCTCATCGGGATCACGGTCAGAAACAGCACGCAGGCAAAGAGTATCAGAATGGCGCCGCCAGCAATTTTTACCGCCGGTATCAGCCATTTCAGGCGGCCTTCATCCCTGGCAAACAGGCTGACCGCCCGTTCACGCGCGTAGCGTACCGCCAGCGAGAGGCCAAGAATCGATAATGCTGTCCCCAGTGACATCGTCATGACCGCGGCAATTCCCCAGCTGACGATCCCCAA
>NZ_JBCNNS010000042.1:0-33506 GCF_039594335.1 Raoultella sp. | reverse complement strand
ACTGCTCGATGATGCGCTGGAGCTGTGCTATGACGTGGCAAAACTGTCTCTGGGACGCTCGGCGCTGCTTGATGCCGCCTTTGAACGCGCGACGCTCTATCGGGCGCGGCTGAAGCGGCTGAAAGAGATCAACCAGCCGGGCTTCAGCTACTGGTACGAATGCACTTCCCGCCACTTTACCCTGGCGCTGACGCCGTTGACGGTGGCCGAAAAATTTAAGGAGGTGATGGCGCAGAAGGCGGGGAGCTGGATTTTTACCTCCGCAACGCTGTCGGTCAACGACGATCTGCGTCATTTCACCGCGCGCCTTGGCATTGAAGAGGCCGAATCGCTGTTGCTACCCAGCCCGTTTGATTACGCGCATCAGACGCTGCTCTGTGTGCCGCGCAATCTGCCGCTGCCGAATCAGCCCGGCGCCGCGCGACATCTGGCCGCGATGCTCAAACCGCTGATTGAAGCTAACGACGGCCGCTGCTTTATGCTGTGCACCTCGCACGCGATGATGCGCGATCTGGCGGAGCAGTTCCGCGCCACTATGACCTTACCGGTTCTGTTACAGGGGGAAACCAGTAAAGGGCAACTGTTGCAGCAGTTTGTCAGTGCCGGCAACGCTCTGCTGGTGGCGACCAGCAGCTTTTGGGAGGGGGTGGATGTGCGCGGCGATGCGCTATCGCTAGTGATTATTGATAAGTTGCCGTTTACCTCACCAGACGATCCGCTGCTGAAAGCGCGCATGGAAGACTGTCGCCTGCGCGGCGGCGATCCGTTTGACGAAGTCCAACTGCCGGATGCGGTCATTACGCTGAAACAAGGGGTCGGGCGTCTGATCCGCGATATTGACGATCGCGGGGTGCTGGTGATTTGCGACAACCGGCTGGTGATGCGCCCTTATGGCGCCGTCTTCCTCGCCAGCCTGCCGCCCGCGCCGCGAACCCGCGATATCCGCCGGGCGGTGCGTTTCCTCTCGGTGCCGCCGGCAAGGTAATCTGGCGCAAAATATGGTAAGCTGCGCGCCATTTTGTCAATCTGCTAGAGCGAGAACGCGACAACTCATGCGAATTTTGGCTATCGATACCGCCACGGAGGCCTGCTCCGCGGCGCTGTGGAATGATGGCACCCTTTGTGCTCATTTCGAAATTTGTCCCCGCGAACATACCCAACGTATTCTGCCGCTGGTGCAGGATCTCCTGCACGAAAGCAATGTGTCACTGACCGATCTGGATGCGCTGGCCTTTGGCCGCGGACCAGGCAGTTTTACCGGCGTGCGCATTGGCATTGGCATTGCTCAGGGGCTGGCGCTGGGGGCTGAACTGCCGATGATTGGCATATCGACCCTGGCCACCATGGCGCAGGGCGCCTGGCGTAAAACCGGGGCAACCCGCGTGCTGGCAGCCATCGACGCCCGAATGGGCGAAGTGTACTGGGCTGAATATCAGCGCGATGAGCAGGGAGTCTGGCACGGCGAAGAGAGCGAAGCGGTGCTGAAGCCTGATGCCGTTCGTGAACGTCTGCAACAACTGGACGGTCGCTGGGCAACGGTAGGGACCGGCTGGCAAGCCTGGCCCGACCTGACGAAGGAGACAGGGCTGGTCTTAAGCGACGGCGAGATGACGCTGCCGGCGGCGGAAGACATGCTGCCGCTGGCTTGCTATCTGCTCGCTGCCGGGAAAATCGTTGCCGTAGACAAAGCTGAACCGGTTTATTTGCGTAACGACGTGGCGTGGAAGAAACTTCCTGGCCGAGGATGAATCTCAGTAAACATAAGACTGAGAGAAGGAGTCGTATCATGGCGGGTCAAAACAAAGCAGTACGTTGGTTATTCGCGGGCGCCGTTGCCGTCGCGTTAAGTGGATGCGTGTCGGTGCCGGACGTGATTAAAGGCTCCAGCCCGACGCCGCAGCAAGATTTAGTCCGGGTCATGGCGGCGCCACAGCTCTATGTTGGCCAGGAAGCCCGCTTCGGCGGTAAAGTCGTCAACATCCAGAATCAACAGGGGAAAACCCGCCTGGAAATCGCTACTGTTCCGCTGGACAGCGGCGCCCGGCCTGAGCTGAACGAAGCGTCACGCGGACGCATCTTTGCCGATGTGAACGGTTTCCTCGACCCGGTTGATTACCGCGGCCAACTGGTGACCGTCGTTGGCCCGATTACCGGCGTCGTTGACGGAAAAATCGGCAGCACAGCGTACAAATTTATGCTGATGAATGCGACCGGCTATAAGCGCTGGAACGTCGTGCAGCAGGTGATAATGCCGCCGCAACCGATCGACCCGTGGATGCTCGGCCCGCGCCCCTGGGCTTACGGTTATGGCGGCTGGGGCTGGTACAACCCGGGTCCTGCGGAAGTCAGAAGTGTTGTAACTGAATGATTTTGTAGTTTTGTAAGCTAAAAGAAACAGCGGCTTGTCCGCTGTTTCTTTATTTTTGGACTGATAAGAAAAATAAATAGTGACGCGCTTCGCAACCTGTAAAACGGCTAATTAATAAACTGGTACGCTGAGTTAATATAATGTTAACAAAATGTTTGTTGATCAGGGGCTGTGATGACGACGAATAACTATTTCAGAGGTGATGCAGTGAAAAAGGTTTGGCTAAATCGCTATCCCGCCGATGTTCCGGCGGAGATAAATCCTGACCGCTACCAATCCCTGGTTGAAGTATTTGAACATGCCGCCACGCGCTACGCCGACCAACCGGCGTTTATCAACATGGGCGAGGTGATGACCTACCGTAAGCTGGAGGAGCGCAGCCGGGCATTCGCTGCTTATCTCCAGCAGGGGCTGGGGCTGCAAAAGGGCGATCGCGTCGCACTGATGATGCCTAACCTGTTGCAATACCCCATTGCGCTCTTCGGTATTCTGCGCGCGGGGATGATTGTGGTGAATGTCAACCCGCTGTATACGCCGCGCGAGCTTGAACATCAGTTGAATGACAGCGGGGCGGCGGCGATTGTGATCGTCTCCAACTTCGCCCACACCCTGGAGAAAGTGGTCGACAAAACCCTGGTGAAGCATGTGATCCTGACCCGGATGGGCGATCAACTTTCAACAGCCAAAGGCACCCTGGTGAATTTCGTGGTGAAGTACATCAAGCGTCTGGTGCCGAAGTATCACCTCCCCGATGCTATCTCTTTCCGCAGTGCGCTACATACCGGTTACCGTATGCAGTACGTTAAACCGGACATTGTCTGTGCCGATCTGGCTTTCCTGCAGTACACCGGTGGCACCACCGGCGTGGCGAAAGGGGCAATGCTTACCCATCGCAATATGCTGGCTAATCTTGAACAGGTGAATGCCACCTACGGGCCGCTGCTGCATCGTGGGAAAGAGTTTGTTGTGACGGCGCTGCCGCTGTACCATATTTTTGCGCTAACCATGAATTGCCTGCTGTTCATTGAACTCGGCGGCCAGAACCTGCTGATTACCAACCCGCGTGATATTCCGGGGTTGGTAAAGGAGCTGGCAAAATACCCGTTCACCGCGATGACCGGGGTCAATACGCTGTTCAATGCCTTGCTCAACAACAAAGAGTTTCAGCAGCTCGATTTCTCTTCTCTGCATCTTTCCGCTGGCGGTGGTATGCCGGTGCAGCAGGTGGTGGCCGAGCGGTGGGTTAAGCTCACTGGCCAGTATCTGCTGGAGGGCTATGGCCTGACGGAATGCGCTCCGTTGGTCAGCGTTAACCCCCATGATATTGACTACCACAGCGGCAGCATCGGTTTGCCGGTTCCGTCGACCGAAGCGAAGCTGGTGGATGATGATGATAATGAAGTGCCGCCGGGAATACCTGGCGAGCTGTGTGTCAAAGGGCCGCAGGTCATGCTGGGCTACTGGCAGCGTCCTGATGCGACCGCAGAGATCATCAAAGACGGCTGGCTGCATACCGGCGATATTGCGGTGATGGACGATGAAGGCTTTTTGCGCATCGTCGATCGCAAAAAAGATATGATTCTGGTCTCCGGGTTTAATGTCTATCCCAACGAAATTGAAGATGTGGTGATGCAGCATTCGGGCGTTCAGGAGGTGGCTGCCGTCGGCGTCCCGTCGGGCAGCAGCGGTGAAGCGGTGAAAATTTTCGTTGTGAGGAAAGACGCGGCGCTGACCGAAGAGGCACTGATCACCTTCTGCCGCCGCCATCTGACCGGATATAAAGTGCCGAAACTGGTTGAATTCCGTGATGAACTGCCGAAATCCAATGTTGGAAAAATTTTACGGCGAGAACTGCGTGACGAAGCTCGCGCTAAAGTAGACAATAAAGCCTAAGGTATACGAGAGTCGCCAGACGCCGGCTAAGCCGGCGTTTTTTATGGGCGCAAGTTAAGAGAGCATGATTTGAACTATCAGATGATCACCACCGACGATGGTCTTCGCGCCATCTGTGAAGCGGCAAACGTGGCACCCGCGATTGCGCTGGATACAGAGTTTGTCCGCACCCGCACCTACTACCCGCAGTTGGGCCTGCTCCAGTTGTTTGACGGTGAACAGGTTTCGCTGATTGACCCGCTGGAGATAACCGACTGGGCGCCGATGCGTGAGCTGCTGCTGAACAAGGACGTCACCAAGTACCTGCACGCTGGCAGTGAAGATCTGGAAGTGTTCCTCAACACCTTTAACCTGATGCCGCAGCCGTTGATTGATACCCAGATTCTGGCCGCTTTTTGCGGTCGCCCGATGTCATGGGGATTTGCCTCGATGGTGGAAGAGTATACCGGCATTGCGCTGGATAAGAGCGAGTCGCGCACCGACTGGCTGGCTCGTCCGCTGACCCCGCGTCAGTGTGACTATGCGGCGGCCGATGTCTGGTATCTTTTGCCGATCGCCAGCAAGCTCATGGCAGAAACTGAAGCCGCAGGGTGGCTGGAGGCCGCGCTGGACGAATGCCGTCTGATGCAGCAACGTCGTCAGGAAGTGCAGGACCCGGCGCAGGCGTGGCGTGATATCGGTAACGCCTGGCAACTGCGCACCCGTCAGCTGGGCTGCCTGCAACTGCTGGCAGAGTGGCGCTTACGTAAGGCGCGCGATCGCGATATGGCGGTTAATTTTGTCGTGCGCGAAGAGCATTTGTGGAACGTAGCGCGCTATATGCCGGGGAGTCTGGGGGAACTTGATAGCCTCGGCCTGTCCGGCAGCGAAATTCGTTTTCACGGCAAGACGCTGATAAGCCTGGTAGAGAAAGCCCAGGCGTTGCCTGAAGAGGCACTGCCGGAGCCGCTGCAAAACCTGGTTGATATGCCGGGCTACCGCAAAGTCTTTAAAGAGATTAAAGCGCTGGTGCAGGAAGTGAGTACCGAGAAGGGGCTGAGTGCAGAGTTGCTGGCATCAAGACGGCAGATTAACCAACTGCTGAACTGGCACTGGCAGTTGAAAAGGGCAAACGGTCGACCTGAGCTGATTTCCGGCTGGCGAAGCGACCTGATGGCCGAGCGTCTACAGGCGTTGTTAAGCGAATATCCGCGCTAAGCCGCAGCAAAAAGCCCGGGCAAGAGTATCCGGGCCACGACGCCAATGAACCCGACCGCGCAAGACTGTCGGGTTCATTCGGGTCAGGGTTTCGACTCTTCCGTTTCTGGCAAAGTCACGTTCAACTCCAGAATCGAAATATCGCCATCCCGTTGTTCCAGCTGAACGCTGACCATTTCCGGGTCGATTTGTACATACTTACAAATCACTTCCAGAATATCTTTGCGTAACTGCGGCAGATAATGCGGTTCAGCATCGCTGCGACGACGCTCCGCGACGATGATTTGCAGGCGCTCTTTCGCAATGTTGGCCGTGTTCTTTTTCCGCGAGAGAAAAAAGTCGAGTAATGCCATAATTTATCCTCCGAACAGGCGTTTGAGGAAACCTTTCTTCTCTTCTTCAATGAAGCGGAAAGGACGTTCTTCTCCGAGCAGACGTTCTACCGTATCGGCATAGGCCTTGCCTGCATCTGATTCGTTATCCAGGATAACCGGCTCACCCTGGTTTGACGCCCGCAGTACGGACTGATCTTCCGGGATAACGCCGACCAGATTAATACGCAGGATTTCCAGAACATCTTCCATGCTCAGCATGTCGCCTTTGTTCACCCGTCCAGGGTTGTAGCGCGTTAGCAGCAGGTGTTCTTTGATCGGCTCATCGCCATTTTCCGCGCGGCGGGATTTGGAGGCGAGGATGCCGAGGATTCGGTCGGAGTCACGCACGGAGGAGACTTCCGGGTTGGTGGTGATGATGGCTTCGTCGGCAAAATAGAGCGCCATTAGCGCGCCGGTTTCGATGCCCGCAGGGGAATCGCAGATCACAAAATCGAAGTCCATCTTTTGCAGTTCTTCGAGAACTTTATCGACACCTTCACGGGTCAGCGCATCTTTATCACGCGTCTGGGAAGCGGGGAGGATATAGAGATTGTCGGTGCGTTTATCTTTGATTAACGCCTGATTCAACGTGGCATCGCCCTGAATCACGTTGACGAAATCATAAACCACCCGACGCTCGCAGCCCATAATCAGGTCGAGGTTACGCAGACCGATATCAAAATCGATAACGACGGTTTTCTTTCCCTTCTGGGCCAAACCGGTAGCGATGGCCGCGCTGGAGGTGGTCTTGCCAACGCCCCCTTTACCCGAAGTCACAACAATAATGCGTGCCATAGAAATTCCTTGTTAAAAAGGGACTAACTCAACGGTTGAATAGTCAAAGCGGTATCACCCAGACGCAGGCGGGCCGCTTTGCCATAAAATTCGGCCGGGATATTATCACTCAGCCAGTATTCCCCAGCGATGGAAACCAGTTCCGCCGTGAGGTGTGAACAAAATATCTGCGCTTCTCTGTCGCCGCCTGCGCCCGCGAGAGCACGTCCCCGCATCATTCCATAAACATGGATGTTACCATCTGCAATAAGTTCCGCACCGGCACTCACATGATTTGTAACAATGAGATCACAGTTTGGTGCATAAATGCGCTGACCGGAACGTACCGGCAGATCAATTAAACGCGTTTTTGTGATCGGATTAACAACTGGCGGCGGCGCAACCGGCTCTGGTGGCATCTGGCGGGGTATTTTTTCTTTCCCTTCCGTCAGTAAAGGAATCCCGGTGCGGTCGATTTCCGTTTTGAGCCGCGGGATTTTGCACCCACTCACGCCCATGATTCGTAAACCGGTGCTCACAATGGCTTCATGCATAGGGTGCCAGTCAACGTCGTTTTCGACGTTGCTGATATTCACAACGACCGGAGCGTGACGTAAAAAAGCGGGAGCCTGGGCGATCTTGTCTTCTAACGCCTGACGAATAACCTCGGGATTTGCGTCGTGCAAATGAACGACAGATAAGGTGAAGCTACTGCCTTTAAGTTCGATTGGCGTATTTGACATCCTGGCCTTACTCAATTTGCTGTTTATCACCCGCCGAAGTGCGGTGATATTCCGAAGACTAAAAGGCATGTTATAGTCACTCATATATTGAGGCAAGTGACCACGGGTCTAATTCCGAGTAAAACTATGTTTTGTGTGATCTATCGAAGTACTAAACGCGAGCAAACCTATTTATATGTTGAAAAAAGGGACGATTTCTCACGCGTTCCTGGCGAACTGATGGCAAACTTCGGTACGCCGCAGATGACCATGCTTTTACCGCTCGACGGACAGAAGAAGCTTGCCGGTGCCGATCTGGAAAAAGTCAAACAGTCGCTGATTGATCAGGGCTACTATCTTCAACTTCCTCCTCCGACTGAGAATCTACTGAAGAAACACCTGGCGGAACAGGGGAAAACATCTGATTAACCCACTGAGGGGAAATAATGTATCAACATCATAACTGGCAGGGAGCATTACTGGATTATCCGGTAAGTAAAGTCGTTTGCGTCGGCAGCAATTATGCAAATCACATTAAGGAAATGGGCAGTGCAATGCCGGAAGAACCGGTGCTGTTTATTAAACCTGAGACGGCGCTATGCGATATCCGCCAGCCGTTGGTACTCCCCGAAGGACTGGGTTCGGTGCATCATGAAGTCGAACTGGCGGTGTTGATTGGCGGCACGCTGCGTCAGGCGACGGAAGAACACGTACTGAAAGCGATCGCGGGCTACGGCGTGGCGCTGGATCTTACTCTGCGCGATCTGCAGAGTAAGATGAAAAAAGCCGGCCAGCCGTGGGAAAAAGCCAAGAGCTTTGATAATTCTTGCCCGGTTTCCGGTTTTATTCCGGCGGCAGAATTTCATAGCGACCTGCAAAATACCCCGCTGAGCCTGAAAGTGAACGGCAACGTTCGCCAGCAGGGAACGACGGCCGATATGATCCATAAAATCGTTCCGCTGATTGCCTATATGTCGCGTTTCTTTACGCTTAAAGCCGGTGATATCATCCTGACCGGCACGCCAGAAGGTGTCGGACCGCTGAGCAGCGGCGATGAGCTGGAAGTCGGTTTTAATGGTCTGACGTTGTCCACCCGCGTGCTTTAACGTCCTTTTGCCGCCTTTGCTGGCGGCAAAACTTGCATCAGCGTGCCAGACTGGTTATAAGGTGCACCCTGAATGGCAATGACGGATATCCCCTATGAGCGAACAACTTTTCTGGCAGCAAAAAACACTTGATGAAATGACCGACGCGGAGTGGGAATCACTGTGCGACGGCTGCGGACAGTGCTGCCTGCATAAGCTGATGGATGAGGATACGGATGAGATCTATTTCACCAACGTCGCCTGTCGTCAGTTAAATATTAAAACCTGCCAGTGCCGTAACTATGAACGACGTTTCGAGTATGAGCCGGACTGCATCAAACTGACGCGCGACAATCTGCCGACGTTCGAATGGCTGCCGCCGACCTGCGCCTATCGTCTGCTGGCGGAAGGGCAGCCTCTGCCGCACTGGCACCCGCTGCTGAGCGGCTCGAAAGCGGCGATGCACGGCGAACGCATCTCCGTACGCCATATTGCGGTAAAAGAAGAGACGGTGCGCGACTGGCAGGATCACATTTTAAATAAGCCCGACTGGGCGCAGTGAGACATGGAAATGAAAGGGGAAGGTGGTTACTGATTTTGTCTCTGGGGCATGGATGGGGTAAACCTCCTCAATTTGCAGTGAGAATTGCCATTTGTTTACTGTTGTTATCAGCTATCCATTTGCCGTCAACGTTGTAAACCATCTGTGCAGATTTGTGCCCCCTCGGTGAGGCGATGAAACTGGGGTTACCCGCCGACAGAAACGCCTATTCTCCCTCACCAGGTCAGTTTCCCGCCTGGTGCAAATCGGAAAACGTCGCTGCTGCCGAGCCCCGTCCGTGGAAATCAAATGCCCTGCATTGGATGGTCATCTCCCGGTACCAAAATGGACTGCCTCTCCCCGGGAGACGGTTCTGCGCTATCGTTTGAGCACAGGAGAAACGTATGGACGCACCTCGATTTACACCTGAATTTAGAGAAGAAGCCATCCGGTGAATAATGGAAATCGGCTATTCCGTCGCTAAGGTCTCCGATTGGCCGGGTGTTTCTTCGCGCAGTCTCTACAAGTGGAAACCGGAGAACAGCCGAGCAGTATGCCTGAGCATCGACATCAGCTAGTGAGCTCAGGCTTTCGATGACGTCTATTTACTCACCCTTTTCCAGACGCATGTCGGCAAAGATCGGTAGCAGGCGACGATCCTCGTCTGAAGGTCTTTTGCTGCCATTCCGCCATATTTATCCTTCACGGTGTTTTCTGGCTAACGAAATGATGGTCTCGCGACAGGCATCCTTGACGGAATGTCCGCATCCACGGATTAAAGAACGGCGATGGTTTGGTGTTCAGTGAATCGGATCTTATACGTAGCTAACGTCCAGGGAACAAAAAAGTAATGCCTGAAGATCTCTAAAAGCGAATGGTGGGTTTTATTGAGATACTTACCACTGCAGTTCTTACCGACCAGATACCAGATATTTTCCTGCGATAAAAATAGATTAAAAACGGATCATTGCAATGAGTCAGATTAAAAAACGTTTCATTTTTAATTTACTTTCAATTAGTAACTGAAAACGATGTTTTCAGTTTTACTTTGACATTTCTTGTCGTTAAATAAAAACATGCATGACACCTTGAAATTTTCTTCATTATGTTTTTCATCATCGTTTAATGGCAAGGTGCTTTTTATTTTTAAATTAATGATAATTTTCCCATGACTGCCAAGATTCAACTCAACATTGCTTAAGTTGTTGCCATTTTTTATAAAGGAAGATAATGGCTGAGGGGATATAAAAGAGCACCCCCCTTCAGATACATCACTTAAGTAGTATTTGTAAGTCGTACCATTTTTGTGGCGGCCAGAGCAATAGAAATCGGTATTAAAATTTACCTGCATTCTATAAGGTATTCTGCGCTGCAGCACGCTGATAGTATCAGGAATAAAAAACATGGTCCCTCCGCGCTATCAAAAAAAAGGTTATTTGTAGTAAACGCTATTTTACCTGCTGGGCTGTAAATAATAAAAAAATAACCAGGCTCTGCCGATAACAGAGATGGAGATAATGGTAAATTTAGATAAAAAATTGAGCCGTCAAGCCTTTTGAAGGTCGTTTGCCAGCTTTCTCCATTGCAATGTAAATATACTTTGGATTGAATTCTGAGTTCCTCTCTCAGAATAGCGATGATTTCGTATTTGGCATTTTTAGAAATCCCTTCTGACATATTATCATTCTGACAATGCGGTAAGACAATTTTCTTTATCATATTTTTTATGCTTTAATGATATATGCTATTAAAAATCATGGTTTCATCCTGTATTATTTTTCAAATAAATAGAGGAATACGATTAATGCGGCGTTGAATTATATCGTTTATAGCCAGAGTAAAATAAGAATAAAGTACAATATGATATCCTTACTATTCATGTAGTATGTATCTCATTAAAATAAGTCGTTCTCGCTGAGAAACCGTCTAACATGCTCATGCTACCAACGAAGGAAATCCGCATGCGTAAAGTTTTATTCGTTCTCAAACCCGTTGTGGTCGCACTGGCATGAAATTACAAATGTGGCAGCTTGCAGACCACTTAGTTGATTGTCAGAAATCATCCTGATGACCAGGCGATTGCGCTGCTTTCTTTGCGAACCAGATTGTCCACGGGTCTTTCTCGACGATCGGCCCGGAACCTTCAATGTGTTGTTCGATATGATGAATAAGTTGGCCGAGTTCATCATCATTCAGATAATGCAGAATGGATCGACCCGTACGCATCCGCAAGTCCTGCGCCAACTGTTCGAAATGCTGATAGATTCGCCGTGTCTCCCAGATGGTCACGGATGTCATACCGGTAAAACCTGCAGTTTTTAGCGCATCACATACCCGTTGATTTTCCGGCCTGCGCTGAATCTCTATTTCGGTGAGTCGGGGGAAAAGCTCAAAAAAGTAACCCCTGATGTGCTCTTTCGAGCCAGGGGTCTGCACATCCTCTGGCGTCCGGTCCTGTATGATCACACTGCCTCCGGGGGAGAGAACACGGAACGCTTCAGAAAAGCAGTCGTTCAGTTCAGGGAGGTGGTGAATCAGTGCGCGCTCAAAAACGATGTCCACGCTTTCCGCGGCCAGTCCGGTATGCTCTGCCGTGCCTTGCCGGAAAGAGACATTAAGGGCGTTGTGGCGGTTTTCATTTGCTGCTGTGATCATTTGCTCAGAGAAGTCGATACCGACCACTTCTGCCGCCCCCAGCCTTGCCCAGGCTGCGGAGTAAATTCCCCCACCACAGCCGATGTCAGCTATCCTCAGGCCCTGAGGGGATATCAACTGAACAATGGTTTTCGTCCAGTCTTGATGAGCCGTCCTTCCTGTATAGGTGTATTTATTTTTCTCTGAATGGAAGTCAATATTCATATTTCCACCTCCTTCGTGGTATGAGATGGAAATAGGGTAAAGGGTAATTGATAAGCTGTAAAATATATTAAAAATTCTATTTTAATACTAAAAAAGTATCATAATAAAAATCTGCTCAGTCCATACATTCTTCAGCACGGTTTGAGTCCTCGCGCTCTGGCTAAGCTTACCAGTCGACCGAGTGGCGAATCTGAAGGTGTTTCACGGTAAGCAAGCGTAAGAGGTGTGGTAAACGCATGAGCGCCAGCCAGCGGCCGGTATACCACGTCTCTGTTCAGAATGCATTTCAGAGTCTGGGGCAATAAGGACACCCCTTTTCCGGCAGCAACAAGGGTCACTGCTGAGAGCAGACGAGGAACTTCTTCAGTCACGTTCAATTCAAACCCGGCGGACCGGCACGCTGCCAGCAATCGGTCCTGCACACCGGGTCCATCGGCCTGGCGGTATAGTATAAAGGGCTGCTCGCGGAGCATATCCATACTGATTGGTCCTGCCGCACTCGCCATCGGATGATCCGAAGGAAAAGCCGCGACCATGGGCTCTTCATCCAGCAAAACCGAGAGTAATGAGGGATAGCGCGTGACCGTCGATCGCACGAAGACGGCGTCGAGTTTCTGCTCCCTGACGGCTTCCAGCAATGTTCGCGTAT
This sequence comes from Raoultella sp., assembly GCF_039594335.1. NCBI lineage: Bacteria > Pseudomonadati > Pseudomonadota > Gammaproteobacteria > Enterobacterales > Enterobacteriaceae > Klebsiella > Raoultella sp. The sequence goes on along the minus strand of NZ_JBCNNS010000042.1, from coordinate 21,044 downwards.
TGTTCTCCGTTACATTCAGAGTAATAAGGGGATAATGCGTGCTGAAGGCTTTCAGAAGCGCAGGTACCGCTTCGTGCATTGCGGCTGAGCTTGTGTAACCCACGGCGATACGGCCAAGCTCTCCCCGTGCACTTTTCCTGACATGCAGCACAGCTTCATCAGCCTGTGCCAGCAACTGGCGTGCTTTGACCAGAAACACTGCCCCGGCTGTATTCAGTTTGATCCGGCGTGGTGCGCGCTCAAACAATTCAACACCAAGTTCAGTTTCCAGGTCACGTATTTGCTGACTCAGTGGGGGTTGCTGGATACCGAGACGTTGAGCCGCACGGGTCATATGCTCTTCTTCTGCAACAGCAACGAAATATCTCAGGTGGCGAAGTTCCAAGGCAACCTCTTCCAGGTATAAGAAAATATCATCATACAACTAATTATATATTTTACGTACCTTTAGTCCACCAATATCATACGGCATAAATTTAAGCCATGGGATTGTTGGATACAAAACGCTTTAATCTCCTGTTTCGACAATAGAATAAAAATATATTCATAATACTGGATGAAGAATTATGAACTGTCATTAAATTTTAGTCATTGATGCTCGCCATGCCTGGAAAAGTTTGAACATTATCGGTCGCCACTCAAATAATATGACAAGGTGATTTTGTGGAGTTTTATTTATTAATGTGCTGCGGGCTGAATTCATTTTAGTGTCAATGGCTGCTACTGAAAAAACATTCTAGCAGAATGTAGGGGAGTAGCAGCGCTTTATTTCAATGGCCGGGACGCTTAAGACACGGAATATCGGCGGATATAAATCTGAAGATGGCGAGGCGGGACGGGAGTGGGCACAACTCTGGCGCTCAAAACATTAGGCGAGACAGATGAAACCATAAAAAAAGGTTTTGTGGCATCGAATGAGTATCTCCAGCCTGACCGGAATAACCCCGATTCCACGGTCTATCAGCGCGTTAAATCTACAAGCCTCTTTATTCAATCCCCACAGAATAAGCAATTTAGGAAATTTGCAGCGGTGAACGGAACGCCCCCGATAAAATACGCAATGCTGTCGTAATGGAAGGGGATATGCTGGACAAATTATTTTACGGAATCGATGTACACTATGGTTCTTTCGATGCATTTCTGGAAACAGAAGTGGGTGGAAGGCCAGCAGAAATTGCCATCCTCCACCAGAAATTTACGCGTCCTGAATATCATTAACGGTTTTCTGTCTTCAATTTCTGGCGGTTCTCGGGACGGGGGGTGTTATAACCTTAATCCGGCGTCGGGTCACGCCCGAGGCCAGGGAACGGTTAAGCCAGTCTCCTGGCGTGGCAGCATCGGTGGTTCTCATCATTGCCACTGCTTCAGCCTCCGGCATCGGGCGCAAACCCTTCGCATCGATATCGGTTGAGGAACCCGATTTGGGGGACTGCACAACTTTAAGCGGAATACCGGCGTACAGCATGTGCATAGCCTAAGAGTGATGAAACGTGTGCGCAGTGACCGGCACAGAGAATGCCACTCTGTCGGGTCGCGGTGGTCTCAACCGCTTCGCCCAACCGGGTGCGCTCGAGCCTGGCTGCGGATCACCGTTCTGGACAGCAATCATTCCCCCGGCTTTAGGTTCCTGTTCAGACCTGCGTGAACACATTCTGGCAGAACGGTGCATTCGCGCTCTTTTGCGGGCGACGCCTGAAGAGAATGACGATGCGCGATCCCCGGTGGTATTGTTTTTGTACCTGCAACGTCATGGGGCGATCGCCAGCAAAGGTGGAAAAGACTATGTTAAGGGTGGCTACACGGTATTTGAGCAGGTACTACAGGCTATCGCGGTAAAAAACTGGCGGCATTTGAGTTTCGTCTCAGCCAGATGTCACAGAAGGAGTGAAAGGGGTGGTGATCAACCGTGTTAGCGGCACTGGCGAAGAACAACAATTCATGGAGTCTAAGCGATGAGTGTTATCACGACGGCCGCGCTGCAACGTCGACGCGGAGCAGATGTTCTGCTGGAAACCTTATCCAGCGAAGGGGTGGAGTACATTTTCGGCAATCCAGGTACTACCGAATTACCGTTGATTGACGCCCTGTTACGCAATCCGGCACTAAAATATATTCTTGCCCTGCAGGAGGCCAGTGCTGTAGCAATGGCGGATGGCTATGCGCAGGCATCGGGAAAACCGGGGTTCCTTAATCTGCATACGGCGGGGGGGCTGGGGCATGGAATGGGCAACCTGCTTAACGCGAAGGTCTCACAAACGCCGCTGGTCGTGACTGCCGGGCAACAAGATACGCGTCACGCTATCAGCGATCCGCTTTTGTATGACGATCTGATCAGCATCGCGGCCCCTGCGGTGAAATGGGCGGAAAACGTCTCTAATGCGGCCCAGCTGCCGGTGCTGATTCGGCGGGCATTTCACGACGCGAATGCCGCCCCAGGCGGACCGGTATTTCTCGCGCTACCCATGGACATTATGGATGAAGTCTGCGATGTAGCGATTGGCGAACCCTCGCAGATCGATCGACGAGCGACAGGCGGCTCGCTGCCGTATCTCGCGAAGCTCCTGGCAGAATATCAACCCGGTAAAGTGGCTCTGATTGCCGGTGATGAGATTTATAGTAGTCACGCTTCAGCAGAGACTCAGCAGGTTGCTGAGCTCCTGGGCGCGCATGTTTACGGTTCATCCTGGCCTTCGCGCATCCCTTTTCCGACATCACACCCTCTGTGGCGTGGCAATATGCCCACCACGGCGCGCGGCATCGCAGAGATCCTGCAAAACTATCAGGCAATTTTTGCTTTAGGCGGGAAGTCGTTAATTACTATCCTCTACAGTGAAGGCCCGGCCGTGCCGGACAATTGCGCGGTGTACCAACTTTCTGCCGACGTGAATGATCTCGGGCGATCTTATGCGACGCGGCTCTCGGTAGTGGGAGATATCAAGGTATCGCTCAACGCGATGTTGCCGATGCTGGAGAGCGCCACGGCCGCGCAGCGCGAACGATACAACGATCTGATTGTACGCGCGCGGGATGAGAAGCAGTGGGCGCGCGAAGCGCTGGAGAAAGAGGTGCAGGCGAAGTTCGGACTACCGACGATCGCTCCGCTGGTGGCCGCCCATGAGGCGGTGCGTGCGATTGGCCCGGATGTCGCGATTGTGGATGAAGCATTATGCGTTTCCTCGCTGGTGCGCCAATTTCTCTCCAGCGATCAGGCCGGCCAGTACGGTTTTATGCGCGGCGGGGCTTTAGGCTGGGGAATGCCGGCTGCTATTGGCTACTGCCTTGGGCGTGGTCGTCAACCGGTGGTGTGTCTGGTTGGCGATGGTGCCGCCATGTACTCACCGCAGGCGATGTGGAGCGCGGCGCATGAAAACCTTCCGGTTACCTTTGTGGTGATGAATAATCAGGAATACAACATCCTGAAAAATTTTATGCGCAGCCAGCAGCACTATACCTCCGCGCAGACGAATACTTTTGTCGCCATGGATATCACCCAGCCGAAGATCGATTACCAGGCGCTGGCGATCTCCATGGGGTTAACAACACAGTGCATTCGCCGTGCTGCGGATATTGCGCCGGCCATTGAGGCCTCTATTGCCAGCGGAAAACCCGGGTTGATTGAGATTATGGTCAGCACCAGCTAACTCGCTCAGAATGGGGGGACGTCAGCAACGGCCGTCGCGGTGTGACGATTTTTTTGAAAGAGGCATTACGCGCAAAATAGCGGCCCAGGAACTTGCCGATAGCTATTGGATTGTCCCCTGTTTTTCACACATTTTTTATCACTTAAGCCCTTACGGGTTCGCCGCCGCAGATATTCCCGTGGCGTCGGATGCCATTTGTAGTCATGTTCGAAGACCTCCGTATGGTTCTTTACTGCTGTTAACCTGTTTGTTGGTTTTCGGCATGATACTGATGAAGAACATTGCTGACATCGCGGTATGTTAATCAATGGGGAGCCGGTCAATCTATTGCTGAACGATCCAGCCGTCCCCGGAGCACACAATGTGTCCTGGTCTCCAGCCGATTGTTTACAAGAGCAATATTCGCGGCTTGATGACCTTAACTGCTTTGCTGGCAAACGACCTCCAGATTGCGACCATCTATTTCTGTTGTCCGTGAAATTCGCGCTGCGCAAGCTGCACGGTGAGCGTTTCGATACGCTCGGCCATTTGCCGGGTCAGTTCCGTCAACTGCGTATTTTGTTTCAGCAATTCCAACAGTTGTACTGATTGCTCCTCCGCGAGCATCTGGCGCTTCGTCATCGCGTCATCCAGATCTTCGCGGTGTTGCGCATCCGCCAGCGCATGCGCCTGATCGCGTTCGGCCTGTCGGGTTTGCGCCAACAGGATCAGCGGAGCTGCATAAGCAGCCTGTATACTGAACGCCAGATTAAGTAAAATAAAAGGATAGGGGTCAAACTTCACGGCGCCAGTAACGTTCAGAACAATCCACACGATCACCGCGATAGTCTGTCCAATCAGAAATGTCGGCGTACCAAAAAAACGCGCGAAGGCTTCTGCTTTTAACGCAAACCATTCGTCGCCAAAAGTATGCGTTATACCCTTCAAGGGGTGATATAAACGAAATTTTTTATCTGTATGCATATTAAAAACTATCCTGTTGGGGAGATTTACCGGACCGCCAAAATTTTTGACATCAGTGGGAGCTGAAGCCCTATCGTACGAGAAAATACGCTAAGTATGTTATACGTTAGCTGTCGTGACGGCATATCGCACATTGACTCACTTACGGTTGCACTGGTATCAGTGGCCTGTCAGGCTGCCGAGGACGTGAGCCTTGAAGCTGTGTATTCAATTTTGACGACGAACAATATGCAGAGTTCATCGATATGCTCGATGCCCCGGTCGAGGATGATCTCGTTCCTTATAAACTATTGGCAAGGAAACCTCAGTGAGACGTGTAGCGGCGCCAGAGTCGTTATCCCGCTCCCACCAACTGGCTGAGTTCGTCAGTGGAAAGGCGGTGCCCGATGAATACAAGAGCGAACACGTTACTTGAAGCTTCCACGATAGATTGCGGAAGCGGAATGGTCGGTCAGCTTTGTTGGTAACCAGGTTGTCTTGTATGACAACACGTCGTTAGGTCGTGCGATGCAGGAGACGAATAGCCAGACGCTCTGTGCCAATACCCGTTCGGCTAAAGTACAGGTTGGACGCGCCCGGTTAATGCATCTGGATTGCCTGGTAATACGGCATCGCATCTGGCGCATTTCTGGAAATCGACGTTTTGCGCTATCCGGATGGGCGACAAGAACCCCGACTAACAGGGCGGTTTCCCTACGCCATAGGGATATTTCTCAATCTCCGGCGCCGCATTCTGCATATACGATTGCTTGCACTATCGCGGCTGTCGAATTTATCTAAAGCTCCACTGTGCCGTAATGACAAATACTGAGGGTATGATAAGGCCAACATCCATCCCAAAATAAGAAGTAAAATTATACTGAAACCCATGATATATATAGGGAGAAAAACCTATTCCTGTCACTTTCTTAAAATCATGGTATGAGCCATGATCGCCGCAATCACTGAAAGCATCAAAGAAAAATTCACCGACATATCCATATATCCCTTTGAAAACCCAGCCGTTATCCCATTCAGCCCAATCTCTTCTAATGCCTGCAGCCAGACATCTGTCATTAAAGCTGTTTTTCATTGTGCCTAGCACAAAACTATTTTTTGAATCATCCGAAAATTTTCGTTCAACGGAGATAAAGTTATTTTCAAAATTCTCAGTATACTGCCCGTGATTGTGCGTTAAATGATAAACGTATGAGCCCGTATTTATTGAGTACAGGTTTATTTCATCTGCAACACAATGCCATGTAACCAAATATAAACTTCCGCACCACAGCCATGTAGAATATCGTTTCCGGATATCCTGTTTATATCGCACACTCTCCATACTCCCTCACATTGACTAAGGTACTGAAAATTATGACAGCTTATCCTTGGTTTTTAGCTGTGTAAATTTTAGCATACTTCGGCACACCCGACAGATGCACGATACTGGATGTGGTGGTGAGATGAGTTTACAACATCATGAATCAGCACAGGTTTAACCGACAGGACTGAGCAGACATTTCCTGTCCTCACGGTGAGGCCTGTTCAAAGGCCTCCGGGCTGGCACCACCGAGATGACCGGATCAGGCTTTCTGCGCGTGAAACTGCCCGTGTTCTCCCAGGCTCTCTTCTTCAACGCAGAAGTTGATATTGAACTGCGCATCATCGCTCATCTCGATACGATGCCAGTACTGTGGCGGGCTGGAGGCAAACTGGCCGGCGTTAATCACTACTTTAACTTCCGGCTTGGTTGCCTGCTCATCGGCAAAGCCATAATAGGTAACGGTTCCTTCCATCACGCAAGCTGGGCGAAAACGCAGGCGGCGGTATTGTGATGGCTGAGCAGAGCGGCGGGAACGTTCTGTTTAGTGAAGAACGGGGTGGAGCGTTTAACTTTCTAGTGAGCAGGAATACGCAGGTGAGACATCGTCAGATCCTGAGTGGGTATAACATAAGATGGGTTTAATATGCGTTTTATGTAGCGATGTCGTCAATCAACAGGCAAAAAAACGCCCCCTGAAGGAGCGTTTTTATTCTCACCCACTTAGCGGCCGAAAAGATCGCGCTTTTTAGGCTTGAAAGGCTGAGCAATCAGCACCAACAGCGCCACGAGCAGATAGGCGGCGAAGATCCCCACCAGCCACTGTGGCATCTCCAGCGTCAGAAACTGCCACTGACGAACGGAGCAGTCGCCGCTGGCGACGAACATCTGCGGGATCCATTTATCCAGCGGCAGCCACGTCGGAAAATGAGCAGCGAAATCACAGGTCTGGAACGGGGAAGGGTGCAACTGAATCATGGTGTGTTCCCATGCCAGTTGCAGTCCGCGCAACGCGCTGTACAGCCAGATCACCAGCGCCACATAGCGCAACGGCGTTTTTGGCGCGATGGCCCCGACAATACCGGCGCCCATAATGCCTAGTAATGCACAACGTTCATAAATACACATCACACAGGGTTGCAGCAACATCACGTGCTGGAACCACAGCGCGACTAATTCAAGGATAAAAGCGGTTAACGCCATCAGGAGCCAGGCTCCGCGTCCCCTTGAGCACTGGTTTAAATATCGCAACATAGTCATTTCCCTGGAACATGCTAAATCATGGCAGTGTAAACGAAAACCGCACCGACGCCAGCAGCAAGCCCGAAAATATTACGTAAAAGAATATTGATTCTCCGCCGGTGAGGGACGGAGAGTCTCCCTGGCATTTAATGAAGCAGAGGCGTCACGATCCACGGGCGATCGAGCATCCACTGAGTTACAGGCATCAATGTCGATTCAACACACAGCTGCCCTACACACCATACGACCGTAGGAGAGGCGAATCAGCGGCGCCAGCGCAGAGGTCAGCAGAAACAGAAACGCTGCCTGGCCGTGACTGGAGGACAAACTGAATCACCGGCGCAAACAGATGCTGGTCGATGATCACCGCCACTATGGTGAAAAATACGGCCAGCGGGGTCATGAACGGCAGTGCTTCGGTAAAGGCTTTACCAATGGTGTGTTCATCGGTGACGCAGGAAAAGGTCGTAGCCAGAATAATCACCGACTGGCCAATCAGCCCCACTTCGGCGAAGTGCATCGCCAGCGCGGTCACCAGCCAGATGCCGATAATCTCCTGAGCAATCAACCGCAGACGATCCTGACGGCTGCGCTGCTGGCGGCTGCGATCGTCGAACGCCCGAAACACCTTGCGTACCGCTGGCGGCAGCGGCTCGCCGTAGCCGAACCGTTTGGTTTTCTCTTCCCGTCAAATTAATGACATCATTTTACGCAAAACTATTCGCAAGGTTACCAGTCGAGCAAAACGGGAAGCAACTGACTTAGCCTCGCATTCCCGCAATGGCGGGGTAACGAAAAGTTGAAAATGAAACGATGATCCCCTTTTAATTACTTCCTGGCGCTATCTGCTCTATAATGGCTCTGGTATGATGAGTGGAATTTGCAACGCTGTGTAATGGAAATCTAACTATGGTCATTAAGGCGCAAAGCCCTGCGGGTTTCGCGGAAGAGTATATCATTGAGAGTATCTGGAATAATCGTTTTCCCCCAGGCACCATCCTTCCCGCCGAACGTGAACTTTCTGAACTCATTGGTGTAACCCGTACTACCTTACGCGAAGTGTTGCAACGTCTGGCTCGTGACGGTTGGTTGACGATTCAACACGGCAAACCGACAAAGGTGAATAATTTCTGGGAAACGTCCGGGCTGAATATTCTCGAAACTCTGGCGCGTCTTGATCATGACAGCGTTCCGCAACTGATCGATAACCTGCTGTCGGTACGTACCAACATCTCGACCATCTTCATCCGTACTGCGTTCCGCCAGCATCCCGATAATGCGCTGGAAGTGCTTGCCAGCGCACGGGAAGTCGAAGATCACGCCGACGCGTTTGCCGAGCTGGATTACAACATTTTCCGCGGCCTGGCATTCGCCTCCGGTAACCCGATTTATGGCCTGATCCTTAACGGAATGAAAGGGCTGTACACCCGCATTGGGCGTCACTATTTCGCCAACCCGGAAGCGCGCAGCCTGGCGTTGGGCTTTTATCATCAATTGACGAAAGTGTGCGAAGAAGGGCTGCACGAGAAGGTTTACGAGATTGTCCGTCGCTACGGTCATGACAGCGGCGAGATCTGGCACCGGATGCAGAAAGCCATGCCGGGTGAATTAGTCATTGGTATGCGTTAAGGCATACCGACGCGATAAAAATGCCCGGCAAGATGTCGGGCATTTTTTCATCGTTTTACAGCGGGTTCTGGCGCGGCGGGGTGCGCTCCAGCAGTTCGATACTGCCATCGGCATTTTGTTGTTCCAGCAGGATATCAAACCCCCACAGACGATGTACGTGCTTGAGCACTTCCCGACGCCCTTTATCCAGCGGGACGCGGTTGTGTGGTACATAGCGTAGCGTCAGAGAACGGTCGCCGCGCAGATCGACGCTCCACACCTGAATATTCGGTTCGAGGTTGCTGAGATTGTACTGGGCGGACAGCTTCGAGCGGATCTCCCGATACCCCTCCTCGTTATGGATAGCGGAGATCTCCAGGTAGTTATTATGATCGTCATCCAGCACCGTAAAGAAGCGGAAATCACGCATGACCTTCGGCGACAGGAACTGGCTGATAAAACTCTCATCTTTAAAATCACGCATCGCGAAATGCAGCGTTTCCAGCCAGTCAGAGCCGGCGATATCCGGGAACCAGTAGCGATCCTCTTCGGTCGGCGACTGGCATATACGCTTAATGTCCTGGAACATGGCGAAGCCCAGGGCGTACGGGTTAATCCCGTTATACCACTGGCTGTTATAGGGCGGCTGGAACACCACGTTGGTGTGGCTGTGCAGAAACTCCAGCATAAAGCGCTCCGTCACTTTTCCTTCGTCATAAAGATGATTGAGGATTGTGTAATGCCAGAAGGTGGCCCACCCCTCGTTCATCACCTGGGTCTGTTTTTGCGGATAAAAATACTGGCTGACCTTGCGTACAATACGCAGTATTTCGCGCTGCCACGGTTCCAGCAGCGGCGCGTTCTTCTCCATAAAGTACAGCAGGTTCTCCTGCGGCTCTGAAGGGTAGCGGCGGGCAGACTCAATGGTTTTCTCTTCTTCCCGCTTCGGCAGGGTGCGCCACAGCATATTCACCTGGCTTTGCAGATACTCTTCCCGGCTTTTCTGCCGCGCTTTCTCCTCCTGCAACGAGATTTTTTGCGGGCGTTTGTAGCGATCGACGCCGTAGTTCATCAGGGCATGACAGGAGTCGAGGAGCTTCTCAACCTCATCCACCCCGTAGCGCTCTTCGCAGTCGGTAATGTATTTACGGGCGAAAATAAGATAATCAATGATTGAGCTGGCGTCGGTCCAGCTGCGGAACAGATAGTTGTTTTTGAAAAAAGAGTTGTGACCGTAGCAGGCATGGGCCATCACCAGCGCCTGCATGGTTATGGTGTTCTCCTCCATCAGATAGGCGATGCAGGGATTGGAGTTAATCACAATCTCATAGGCCAGTCCCTGCTGACCGTGCTTATATGCCTGCTCGGTTTCGATAAACTTCTTACCGAACGACCAGTGCGGGTAGTTGATAGGCATGCCGACGCTGGAGTAGGCGTCCATCATCTGCTCGGAAGTAATGACTTCAATCTGGTGCGGATAGGTATCGAGACGGTACAGCTTCGCTACCCGGTCAACCTCGGCAAGGTAGGTTTCCAGCAGTTCAAAAGTCCAGTCGGGTCCATCGCTTAAACGAGTGGTGTCCCTGTTCATGGAATCAATCGTAGCCATTAGCGCGCCCTCATTGTAGGTGGCTCTCTCTGTACGGAAAGCCTCTTATCAATCATAGAACAGAGGATGACAAACTGTCGCCCTCCGACAATTTCTTTTCTTCGCGATTTCGCAATCTTAAAGGCCTTATCAATCCAATATTGCAGAATATTATTCTGAGTAAAAATGAAGCGCAGCAGGAGATAGTAAATCTATAGGGTCAGTTGTGGTGCGGTGTGCTGTGAGTAAAGTCACCATAAATAAAGCGTATGTTGAATAATATTTTCAACTGAGTTATCAATTTGTAATTAGATGATTGTTCTTTAACTATTACGGAGTCGCTATGCGAGTCGTCATTCTGGGAAGTGGGGTGGTTGGGGTTGCAAGTGCATGGTATTTAAGCCAGGCGGGGCACGAGGTGACGGTTATCGATCGTCAACCCGGGGCGGCGGAAGAGACCAGCGCCGCTAATGCCGGACAGATATCTCCGGGCTATGCTGCGCCGTGGGCGGCACCGGGGGTGCCGCTGAAGGCCATCAAATGGATGTTCCAGCGTCACGCGCCGTTGGCTATCGGTCTTGACGGAACGCAGTTCCAGCTGAAATGGATGTGGCAAATGCTGCGCAACTGTAACACCCGCCATTATATGGAGAACAAAGGGCGGATGGTGCGTCTGGCGGAATACAGCCGCGACTGCCTGAAAGCGCTGCGTGAGAGCACCGGGATCCAGTATGAGGGCCGTCAGGGCGGCACATTGCAGCTGTTCCGAACCGAAAAGCAGTATGAAAACGCTACCCGCGACATTGCCGTGCTGGAAGATGCCGGCGTTCCATACCAGCTTCTGGAAGCGAAACGTCTGCTGGAAGTGGAGCCCGCGCTGGCCGAGGTCAGCCACAAGCTGACCGGCGGTCTGCGTCTGCCCAATGATGAAACCGGCGATTGCCAACTGTTTACCACGCGTCTGGCGGCCATGGCGGCGGAGGCGGGCGTCACCTTCCGCTTTAATACCTCGGTGGATGCGCTACTGTATGAAGGCGAACAGATTGCCGGTGTGAAATGCGGCGCTGAAATAATCAAAGGCGATGCCTATGTGATGGCCTTTGGTTCTTACTCTACCGCGATGCTGAAAGGGTTGGTGGACATTCCGGTCTATCCGCTGAAGGGGTATTCGCTGACCATTCCGATTGCCGAGGAGGACGGCGCGCCGGTTTCGACTATTCTTGATGAAACTTACAAAATCGCCATTACCCGCTTTGACCAGCGCATTCGCGTGGGCGGAATGGCGGAAATCGTCGGTTTTAATAAAGATCTGCTGAAGCCGCGTCGGGAAACGCTGGAGATGGTGGTCCGTGATCTGTTCCCGCGCGGTGGCCATGTCGAGCAGGCAACCTTCTGGACCGGGCTGCGTCCGATGACGCCGGACGGCACGCCGGTGGTGGGCCGCACGCCGTATAAGAATTTGTGGCTGAACACCGGGCATGGCACGCTGGGCTGGACGATGGCCTGCGGTTCCGGGCAGTTGCTCAGTGATTTGATCTCAGGCTGTACACCGGCCATTCCGTACGATGATCTGGCCGTCGCGCGCTATAGCCCCGGCTTTACTCCGGCACGCGCTCAGCATCTGCACGGCGTTCATAACTAAGGAGTCTTCATGTCCCGTCCTGTACTGGCCAGTATTGATTTGCCGGCCTTGCGGCAGAATTTGCAGATTGTCCGGCGGGCGGCGCCCGCCTCGCGCCTGTGGGCGGTGGTGAAAGCCAACGCCTATGGTCACGGCCTGTCGCGTGTCTGGAGCGCGCTGAGCGGCGCAGATGGCTTCGCGATGCTCAACCTTGAAGAGGCTATTCTGCTCCGCGAGCACGGCTGGAAAGGGCCGATTCTGATGCTCGAAGGGTTCTTCCACGCCGATGAGCTGGCGCTGTTTGATAAATACCGCCTGACCACCAGCGTACACAGCAACTGGCAGATTAAGGCGCTTCAGCAGGCGAAGCTCCATGCGCCGCTGGATATTTATGTCAAGGTCAACAGCGGTATGAATCGTCTCGGCTTTATGCCGGATCGCATCCATACCGTCTGGCAACAGTTGCGGGCGCTGAACAACGTCAGCGAAATGACGCTGATGTCGCATTTTGCCGATGCGGAAAACCCGCAGGGTATTATTGAGCCGATGCGCCGTATCGAGCAGGCGGCGGAAGGGCTGGATTGCTCGCGTTCGCTCGCTAACTCGGCGGCGACGCTGTGGCATCCTGAAGCCCATTTCGACTGGGTGAGACCGGGTATTGTACTGTATGGCGCATCGCCTTCCGGCCAATGGCAGGATGTCGCCAATAGCGGCCTCAAGCCAGTGATGACGCTCAGCAGCGAAATCATCGCCGTGCAGAATCTGAAGGCAGGCGAAGTGGTTGGCTACGGTGGGCGGTATCGGGCGTCCGGCGAGCAGCGTATCGGAATTGTGGCCTGCGGTTACGCCGACGGCTATCCGCGCGTGGCACCGGACGGTACGCCGGTGCTGGTTGACGGCGTACGGACCAGCACGGTGGGCCGGGTTTCAATGGATATGCTGGCGGTCGATCTCACGCCTTGCCCACAGGCTGGGATTGGTGCGCCGGTCGAGCTGTGGGGCAAGGAGATCAAAATTGATGATGTCGCCAGCGCCTGCGGCACCGTCGGCTATGAGCTGATGTGCGCGCTGGCGCCCCGCGTTCCGGTAGTGAGCGGGTAATTTCTTCCGTAAGCGGCGCCATTCTCCGTGCTTGTGAGCCAGAATTTCAGTCAATGACTGGAATTCTGGCTTTCCGCTAACAGCCGTCAAAGCAAACCGATGTGGTCGTCAGCCTGGGGACATCCCCACCAGTAAGATCTCTGCGGCGCCGGTACGCTTCGCATCCTCATAACTGCACACGTCGGTTCACCCCCCGAAGGCCTGCCAGCAATACCGCGTGTCGCTTGATAGCCACCTGGCTCCTTGATTCGATTCCGTTGCCTGCTACGATCGGCTTAGCGCAGGCTTCCTGCATGACATGCGTGGATGGCCCGAGCGGTCGGGTGACATGGCATACGCCAGACCCCAGACCCCAGACCCCAGACCCCAGACCCAGAGATGTTGTGCTCCACCGACAGAGTCATCAAACATCGAGACGCTGTCAGACAAATTTAGCAATACCGATACCTCCCCTACCGATAGTGGTCCCACGGTGAATGCAGACAGTCAACATCAGCGACCGACAACTTCTGGAAACAATGTCCATCACATGACTACAATGCACCAGCGAGACAACGGTCGTCATGTACAGAAAACCAAACGGACAGTGATATGCCAATGATAAGTTTTACCCGCCCCCTGATTAAAGCTGGTGTGAAAGTGGCCTCGCTGGCGAAAAAAATAGCGATTGCTCTGCTTATCGTTGTTACCGTTTTTATTGCCGGGCGTATTTACGAAACGCAGCGTGGGCCTGCACTGCATCCGTGGCATACCTGGTCTGCTGATGAGATGTCGATGGCGGAGATTGACCACACGACCTTCGCTGGCTATCTGGCGCGAGAAGAGGCGATTTTTCATGAGATGAGAATTCAGCTGACCAATACCCTTCATGATGATGAAAAAACGCCGCTTAATCGTTTTTATGCCCAAAGTCAGGTCTACCCGGCACAATTTCAACCTGACTGGAATCGTTCCTTTGTGCTGCTGCCCGAGGGGACGCCGCGCGGCGCTGCGGTGTTGCTTCATGGGTTGACGGACTCGCCGTACAGCGTGCGCTATCTGGCAAAAGCCTACCAGCAACAGGGATTCATTGCCGTAGTGCCGAGGTTGCCGGGGCACGGTACTGCGCCGGGTTCGCTGACCACCGTTGATTGGCAGCAGTGGATGGCGACAACGCGACTGGCGGTACGCGAAGCCACCCGACTGGCCGGGACGAACGTCCCGCTACATGTTATCGGCTATTCCAACGGCGGCGCGCTGGCACTGAAATATGCGCTCGACGCGCTGGATGATAACGCCTTACCGAAACCGCAGCAGATAGTCCTGCTGTCGCCGATGATCGGGGTGACGGCGTTTGCCCGTTTTGCTGGACTGACGGGGCTACCGGCGGTGTTTCCTGCTTTTGCGCGGGCGGCATGGCTTAACGTGGTGCCTGAATTTAATCCTTATAAATACAATTCATTTCCGGTGAAGGCAGCCCGACAGTCGTGGCTGTTAACTCAGGCGTTGCAGGAGAAAATTGTCCAGGACTCCCGCAGCCAGCGGCTTGCTGCGCTTGCCCCGGTGTTGACTTTTCAGTCGGTGATGGACTCCACTGTCAGCACCAGGGCCGTAGTGGATTCGCTGTATCGCTATTTGCCGGAAAACGGCAGTGAGCTGGTGATTTTTGATATCAACCAGGCGGCGAATTTGCGTGCCTTGTTTCGACCTGCGGTCTACTCTGCGCTCAACACGCTATTGCCGCCAGCACCGCGCCGCTATCGCACAACGGTGATTACCAATGCCTCGCCCACAACGTACGATACTGTCGCGCGAACCACGCCTGCAGGGGAGAAAGAGGAGCAAGTGACGCGGCTAAACATCGCGTGGCCACAGGATATGTATTCGCTCTCGCACGTCGCGGTCCCCTTTCCGATGAACGATTCTCTGTACGGCCGTGAGCCGACGGAGAAGAACCTGTACGGCATAAGTATCGGAACCATTTCGCTACGCGGAGAGACCTCAACCCTCAGCGTCGGTCTGGACACGCTAATGCGCGTAACCTCCAACCCATTCTTCCCATTTATGATGGACCGTATTCAGCAACATATTGACGGTGCTTTCTCGTCTTCGCCTGAAACGGGATTATGATTATAATGCACAGGCGATCCGTTTATTTTCCGGGCTGTGCAGACCAATAATTCCATCCGCGTTGTGGGGATGCCTCAATCCAGAAATGGGATCGCTTGTCGCGCTGAGGTCTTGCTTTATATCCCTGTCATCAGAGGCGCGGATGACCAGCAAACAGGCGCCTGCGACATTGGCAAAGCGTATTTATCATTCCCGGACTGAATGATTACCGGTGATTTTTTTAAGGAAAAAACTATGCAATATTGTCGGCGGGTAGTGTGGGGTAGCCTGATTATTTTCGCCACGGCGGTACAGGCTGGAGACCATGTCTACGGCGAACAGCGCATCAGCGGCTGGTGGGACTGGCTCAAAAATGATGTTTCGCAAACCTGGAATCAACCGCAAAATTATGACCTGTATCTGCCGTTTCTCAGCTGGCACAACCGGTTAACCTACGATAAAGAGAAAACGGACAACTACAATGAGATGCCCTGGGGCGGCGGCTTTGGCGTCTCTCGCTATCACGATGATGGCGACTGGAGTTCACTGTATGCCATGATGTTTAAGGATTCGCATAACAAGTGGCAGCCGATAGTCGGCTACGGCTGGGAGAAGGGCTGGTATCTGGATAGCCGCCAGGATTTCCGCCTCGGCCTCGGCGTGACCGCCGGGATCACCGCCCGTGATGATTTCGCGAATTACGTACCCTTACCGATTATTCTGCCCTTATTTTCCGCAAGCTATCGGCGACTTAGCGTACAGTTCACCTATATTCCTGGCACCTACAATAACGGTAACGTCCTGTTTGCCTGGCTGCGCTATGGCTTTTAAACCCGGAGCCAGGCAGACCGTCGGTGAATTAAAGGGTGATCACTTTTTTAGCGACGGAGTGGGATAACGCCAGCATTGAAATCAATACCGAGACCAAAAACGTCAGGGCAATCAGCATTAATTTTGTGGTCAGCGAACCGATTGGGATCAGGGTGCTCAGGAGATGAAAAATGGAGTAATGGAGGATATAAACCCCGGTCATTGTTTTGCTGATTGCCGCCAGAATACTCTCTTTAAACTCGCTGTTTTTACGGAAACGGACGCCGTTGGCCGCGATAACCAGCGCGACAACCAGAATATAAATTTGCGAACCAGTGAGAATGAACGCATTTCTGTCGGCCTTGAACAGGGTGAAAAAGAAATGGCGCTCATAAAACCAGGTGAAAAGATAAATAAAGGGGATGGCAAACATTGCGGCTTTGACCACGTTATCGCGATTAAGCCAGCGCACGACCAGCGGGTCATTAAACAACTGGCCGGTTAAATAGAACAACAGCCAGGTCCACAGACGATATTGCGGCGCCAGAGTTAACGCATGAACGTTGGGATACAGCACCGACAGCAGGTCGTAACCATAGGAGAAAAGCAGTAACACAAACACCACGCTAAAGAAGATCCTTCTTCGCAGGCTTAGCCACTCGATTAGCGGGTGGAAGGTATAAATCACAATAAAGGCGAAGACAAACCATGGCTGGATAAGATAGCCGCGCTGGTAGGGCTCCCAGAGGTAGTAAATCGTCATCCAGAAAAGAAAGACGATCACCACGCTTTTAATTTTCCCCATCTGCCAGCTCGCGCTATGTCGGGACTGAGCATCAAGATAGCCCGCCACCACAAAAAACAGTGGCGTGGCGATGGTCGAGATAAAGGTCAGAAAACCGAGGATCCAATGATAGTCGTAATCATACCGATCCCAGGTGTTGTAGATAGTAAAGAAGGTGACCGCCGTCATGCATCCCAGCGTTTTAATAATATTTAACCCGGTGGTGTTCATTGTGGTTGCTGCCTATCCTTAGGGTGGAAACAGGCGTAAATTACCGGAAGAACCAGTAGCGTCAGAATGGTCGCAAAACCCAGCCCGAACATGATAACAACCGCCATACTCTGGAAGAATACGTCCAACAGCAGCGGCGCCAGGCCGAGCACGGTGGTAAAGGCCGTGAGCAGTATAGGGCGTAAGCGCGAGGTTGCCGCATAGATAATCGCCTCGTGCTGCGGCTTTTGCTGTTTTTGTTGTTCAATTTCTTCAACCAGCACGATGCCGTTACGGATAAGCATTCCGCTCAGGCTGAGCAAACCGATAAGCGCCATAAAGCCGAAAGGAATGCCGGTCATTAAAAAGCCCGGCGTCACGCCGATCAGCGCCAGCGGCACGGTCAGCCAGATGGCAATGGCATTTTTCAGCGAGCTGAACATCAGCACGGTGATGACAAACATCACCAGATAACCTATTGGCAGGGTGGTGAACAGTCCCTGCTGCGCTTCGCTGGAGTTCTCCGCATCGCCCCCCCACTCAATACTGTAACCGTGCGGCAGGCTAAGCGCGTTAATCTGCGGCTGGACCCGCGCGAGAATATCGCTTGGGGTTTGATTGCTCAGCGGGTCGGGGTCGGTCATCACCGTGAGTACGCGACTGCGGTCGCGGCGGAGAATTAACGGGTCTTCCCATTCGAGGTTAAAGCCGCTGACGACGTTGCTCAGCGGAATGTACTGCTGACGGCTTTGGCTCCACACCAGCACGTTTTGCAGATGGTTAGCATCCTGACGTTCGGCGTTCGGCGGGCGCACCACGACCGGCAACAGATCGGCGCCTTCGCGGTACAGTCCGGCGCGGCTGCCGGTGAAGTTCATCTGCAGCGCACTGTCGATATCCTGTTTATCCACGCCCAGCTCGCGGCCCAGGGTGGGTGAATACTGCGGGCGGATCGTTTTACTGCGGTTTTGCCAGTCGTTACGCACGCTGCCGACGGCCGGATCCGCCGTGAGGATCGTACTTACCTGGCTGGCTATCAACCGCAATCTGTCAGGATCGGGACCTTTAATACGCACCTCGATTGCGCTGTCGCCGGACGGACCAAACATCACCCGCTTGCTGCTGGCGTTCACCTGCGGATAGTGACGGGCAATATAGGCATCCACGTGGCGAGTGAGGGCGTCAATGCTGCGCTGGTCGTCCATGCGAACCATGATCTGCGCATAGTTGCTGTACTGCCGCTGGCCGCTGTAGGTGAGGATAAAACGCATGCTGCCCTGACCGACGGTCGCCACGGTGGTGACTACGCCAGGCTGGCCGTTAATCGCGGTTTCGATATCGCTGGCCATTTTTTCCGTGGAGGCAATATCGGTGCCGTAGGGCAGCCATAGATCAACAAAGAAGATAGGCGTATTGGATGAGGGGAAAAAGTTCTGCCGTACCGATCCGAATCCCCAGACTGCGCCGACCAGCAGCGCTGCCATCACCGCAAGGGTGACGGTTTTTTGCCGCAACAGGGTGTTGAGGATCCGCTGATAGCTGCGGTAAAAGCGTCCGCGGTAAGGATCGGCCTCAACGGCCGGCGTCGGGGATACCGCGCCCTTAAACAGCCACCATTTGATCAGCACCGGAGTAATGGTGAGTGCCGAGAACCAGCTGAGCATCAGGGAGATGAGCAGCACCTGGAACAGCGATTTACAATACTCCCCCGTCGAGTCCTGCGACAGGCCGATGGGCGCGAAGGCGAGGATCGCAATCACCGTTGCCCCCAGCAGGGGCAGGGCGGAACGGCGGATAACATAGTTGATGGCGGTCAGCAGCGTTGACCCCTGCTGACGGGCAATCAGCACCCCTTCGACAATCACGATGGCATTATCGACCAGCATGCTAAGGGCGATAATGAGCGCCCCCAGCGAGATCCTCTGTAGCTCAATCCCCCACAGGTACATAATCAGCAGTGTACCCAGGACGTTAAGGGCCAGTGAGAACGCAATAATAATCCCGCTGCGCACGCCCATAAAGATCAGCAGAACGCCGACAACAATGGCCAGCGCCATTAAGAAATTAGTGATAAAGCCGTTAACCGAGTGGCCAACTTCAGCCGCCTGATCGTAGAACAGGTCGAGGTGAATCCCGGCGGGTTTTTCCGCCGACATTTGCGCCAGCTTCGCCTCCAGCGCGTGACCCACATCGATGACGTTAACGCCGGGAATGAACGAAACGCCCATGGTCACCGCCTGGCGGCCGTTGGCGTGATAGATGCTGGACGGGGATTCGCTCAACCCGCGTGAGATCGTCGCAATATCCCGCAGCCGGGTCGCTGCCCCCGTACCGTGCGGGTTGATCGGCAGGTCGCTCAGTTCGTCGATATTCTCAAATTCCCCCGTTGGATGCAGGCGAATAGACTCACTACCGGATTTAATCTCCCCGGCGCTGGAAACGACGTTCAGGCGACTGAGAAGAGCGGAAAGCTGATTAAGGGTAATGCCGCGGGCGGCCATTTTGGGTAAGGAGATATCAATATTAATCTGCTGGGGGATTGCGCCGCCGATGGCGACCTTGCCCACGCCGGGCACCAGTACCAGCTCCCGACGCAACTGCTCGGCATACCTCACCAGCTCTGGATTGGTAAAACTGTCGCCGGAAATGGCAAAGAAAAAGCCAAACACGTCGCCGAAATCATCGTTCACGAAGGGGGTAACCACACCCGGAGGGAAAAGACGGGCCGCGTCGCCCACCCTGCGCCGCAGCTCATCCCAAATTTGCGGCAGCTCATTGGAGTGGTAATTCGAGGCGATGTTAACGGTAATCTGCGAGAGGCCGTTGGACGAAATAGAGCTGACGTTATCCAGATAGGGCAGTTGTTGCAGGGCATTTTCCAGCGGAAGGGTGACCTCTTCTTCGACCTGTTGCGCCGATGCGCCTGGATAGTGGGTAATGACCACCGCCGTTTTAATGGTAAAAGCCGGATCTTCCAGACGGCCGATATTGAGCAGGGCGAAAATACCGCCAATGCCCAACAGCAGAATGGTTAACCAGACACGAACGGGATTATTAATAAACTGGCGAGAGATATCCATTAAAGTCCTCGTTCACGCGTCCAGATTCGAACCGGCTGCTGGGCATGCAGTTCGCTTACGCCCGCTGCTACAACGCGCTCGCCGGCGCTGAGTCCATCGGTAATGATCACCCCCTGGGTTGTGACCTGCCCGACACTCACTTTGCGATCTTCAAGATGCAACTGTTCGCCATCTCCTTTAATCACCCATACGTGCGGCTCATTGCGCGGATGATTATCGGGATTGAACACCGCCTCAACCGGCACCACCAGCGCCTCGCGACCCGCATTGGCGGGCAGATTGGCCAGATTCACCGTCACGGTCCCGCTGACGCCACCCACCGCAGGGAAATCAGCCGGGCGCGGCATGGTCAAAATCACCTGCCACGTAAGGGTATGATTGTCGCTGCTGCCGGAATGCTCTTTGTACTGGGCAGTAAACTGGCGATCCGGCAGGGCGTTGATTTTCACTATCGGGCGATACTGCGCGTTGCGAATATCAAAGGCAGTAAACAGGTTTTCCGGGATGCTAAAGACCACGTCAAGGAGATCGTTACGCGTCAGGGTAACCACGGTCTGCCCGGCGGCGACCACCTGGTGATTGCGCACCGGCACGCTGGCCGCGACTCCACTAAACGGCGCGTTTAACGTCATCTGGTCAAGTTCTTCACGGGCAATTTTCAGCGCGGCATTTGCCGAGTCGCGGCTGGCGCGCTGGATGTCCATTTCTGCTTTTGAAATAGCCTGGCGACCGGCGAGGGTCTGAAAGCGGTCGAACTGCCGCTGCGCGAGCGTGGCGGCGGTTTGTCGTTCATTGAAACGCTGTTGGGCTTCCCGCGCGTTGAGGCGGGCGAGTACCTGTCCTTGCGTAATGTTCGCCCCCTGGCGAACGTCGATCGATTCCACCAGGCCGCCGCGTTTAAAAGAGAGATCCGTCGAGTCCCCGGATTCAATGCGTGCGGGGAAAACACGCTGCTGTGAATCCCCTACCGCGGTGACCTCAGCGGCTTTCACCATCCGCGGCAACGGC
>NZ_JBCNNS010000041.1:0-34482 GCF_039594335.1 Raoultella sp. | reverse complement strand
CCCTGAGGAACGTCAGTTTTCACACCTTTGCCCGCGATAAACGCAGCGCCGCCGTTAGAAAACTGAACGATAACCGGAGAACGAACTTTTGCAGCAGCTTCCAGAACGGCGTTGATGGAGTCAGTACCCACACAGTTAACCGCTGGCAGAGCAAAGTTATTTTCTTTAGCTACCTGGAACACTTTCTGAACGTCATCACCAGTGATCACGCCAGGTTTTACGAAATCAAAAATTTTAGACATGTTACGTAGTCCTGTATCTTCGGCCGTTTATGCTCGCCATCATTCGTGCGGCAGTCCTCTGGCTGACCTCGCTGACCCCGGTTACGTAAGAACCTGGCACTCGCGCTGTCGCCACCTTCGGCAACACGAATTATTTAGAGCAACAAATTGAATTTTATTTGCAAAACAGGCGGGATTTCCCCGCCTGATCAACCTTACTTCTTAGCGCGCTCTTCAAGCATAGCTACTGCTGGCAGAACTTTACCTTCCACGAATTCGAGGAATGCGCCGCCGCCAGTGGAGATGTAGGAAATTTTGTCCGCAATGCCGAACAGGTCAATCGCTGCCAGGGTGTCACCGCCGCCGGCAATGGAGAAACCTTCGCTGTCAGCGATGGCATTCGCCACGATTTCAGTTCCTTTACGGAAGTTCGGGAATTCGAATACGCCAACCGGACCGTTCCACAGAATAGTTTTAGCGTTTTTCAGGATATCAGCCAGTTTCTGTGCAGAAACGTCGCCCAGGTCCAGGATCTGCTCGTCATCTTTGATGTCGTTAACAGATTTCAGCGTCGCAGTCGCTGTTTCGGAGAACTCAGTGGCCACGCGAACGTCAGTCGGCACCGGGATATCGCAGGTGGTCAGCAGGCGTTTTGCTTCGTCAACCAGATCAGCTTCGTACAGGGATTTACCCACGTTGTGGCCCTGAGCGGCGACGAAGGTGTTGGCGATGCCACCACCGACGATCAGCTGGTCAGCGATTTTCGACAGGGAATCCAGAACGGTCAGTTTGGTGGAAACTTTAGAACCACCCACGATGGCGACCATCGGGCGAGCCGGCTCTTTCAGCGCTTTACCCAGCGCGTCCAGTTCAGCGGCCAGCAGCGGACCTGCGCAGGCAACATCGGCGAATTTACCGATACCGTGGGTAGAGGCCTGCGCACGGTGTGCGGTACCAAAGGCGTCCATGACGAACACGTCGCACAGCGCCGCGTATTTTTTGGACAGCGCTTCGTCGTCTTTTTTCTCGCCTTTGTTGAAGCGAACGTTTTCCAGAACAACCAGTTCACCGGCTGCAACTTCAACGCCATCCAGGTAATCTTTAACCAGACGTACCGGGCTAGACAGTTTGTCTTTCAGGTAATTAACAACCGGCAGCAGAGAGAATTCTTCGTTGTACTCGCCTTCGGTCGGACGACCCAGGTGAGAAGTGACCATCACTTTAGCACCCTGTTTCAGCGCCAGCTCAATGGTCGGCAGAGAAGCACGGATACGCGCGTCGCTGGTTACTTTCCCGTCTTTAACTGGTACGTTCAGATCGGCACGGATAAAAACGCGTTTACCAGCCAGATCCAGATCGGTCATCTTAATTACAGACATGGTGAATCCTCTCAATGATTCTTAAAGTTTTGCAGACGCCATACGCTCCATCGCGAACAATGTTGCGCAGGGATGTCTCACCTGAAACCAATAACGGACATCGCTAACGTCGTGTCAAGCATCCGGTTAGCAAAGCCCCATTCATTATCACACCAGACCAATGTTTTGATCAGATGAGCACCACTGACCCGGGTTTGGGTACCATCAACGATGGCGCTGTGTGGGTCGTGGTTGAAATCTATCGAGACCAACGGCAATTCCGTATAGTCAACTATACCATGAAATGCACCTTGTGCTGCTTTTTGCAGCAACTGGTTGACTTCGTTACTCTTTACGGGTTTTTTCACCGTCACGCTAAGGTCAATCGCTGTCACATTAATCGTCGGTACGCGGACCGCAATCGCCTCGAAACGGTCGTTAAATTGCGGGAAAATTCGCGTGATCCCGGCAGCAAGTTTGGTATCAACCGGAATAATCGACTGGCTGGCCGCGCGCGTACGGCGCAGGTCCGGATGATAAGCGTCGATCACCTGTTGATCGTGCATGGCGGAGTGGATTGTCGTTACCGTTCCTGACTCAATGCCATAGGCATCATCTAACAGTTTTATGACCGGGATAATGCAGTTGGTCGTGCAGGAGGCGTTAGAAACAATACGGTGCTCCGGACGCAACTCATCATGGTTCACACCAAATACAACGGTCGCGTCGAGATCGCTGCTACCGGGATGGGAAAAGAGCACTTTCTTTGCCCCTGCCCGAATATGGGCTTCGCCATGCGCACGGCTGCCGTAAACACCGGTACAATCGAGTACAATATCAACTGCCAGCTCTTCCCAGGGCAGCGCCTCAATCGAAGGTTCGTGCAGCAGGCGTATAGCGTCATCGCCGACATAGAGCAGCTCTCTTTCCTGGCGAACATCCCAGGCAAAGCGCCCATGGCTGGTGTCATATTTCAACAAATGCGCGATACCCGCGGCATCCGCCAGCTCGTTGATTGCCACCACGGTAATTTCCGCACGACGCCCGGATTCATATAAAGCGCGAACCACGTTGCGTCCTATGCGACCGAAGCCATTAATCGCAATGCGTATGGTCATAGGTCTCCTGCAAGGTTGTCCCTGATTTGAGATGGCTGACAGAGTAATCCAGCAACGCCCGAAGGGAAACCTTACCCGTCGCAAACTGCGACTGATTGATTAATTGTCGAACATTTAAACGACTGAAACGCTTCAGCTAGAATAAGCGAAACAAGGAATAAAAGGAATGTCTGTCCAGCGGAAGAAGTACGTTATCTGACATACATCACATTTTGGTTGGAATAATACGCAATCTGCCGGCAGCGGTCGGGAATAACGACGACAAAAAAAGCCGGGCGTTATCCCGGCTTTTCTGCTGTTATCGCCCGGCTCACCGGGCAGGTAACAACTACAGCAGTGCTTTCGCTTTCGCGACCACGTTGTCGACGGTAAAGCCGAACTCTTCGAACAGCTGCTCTGCCGGCGCAGACTCACCGAAGGTAGTCATGCCAACGATAGCGCCGTTCAGGCCCACGTATTTGAACCAGTAGTCGGCGATGCCGGCTTCGATAGCTACGCGAGCAGAGACCGCTTTCGGCAGCACGGATTCACGGTACGCCGCATCCTGCTTGTCGAACGCGTCGGTAGACGGCATGGAGACCACGCGCGCCTTCACGCCTTCGGCAGTCAGTTTGTCCCACGCGGCAACCGCCAGTTCAACTTCAGAACCGGTGGCGATGAAGATAAGCTCTGGCTGACCGGCACAGTCTTTCAGCACGTAGCCGCCGCGAGCGATGTCTTTCAACTGCTGTTCGCTACGCTCCTGCTGCGCCAGGTTCTGACGAGAGAGGATCAGCGCGGTCGGGCCGTCGTGACGCTCAACGCCATATTTCCACGCCACCGCAGATTCGACCTGATCACACGGACGCCATGTGGACATGTTCGGAGTCACGCGCAGGGAAGCCACCTGCTCTACCGGCTGGTGAGTCGGGCCATCTTCGCCCAGCCCGATGGAGTCGTGGGTGTAGACCATCACCTGACGCTTTTTCATCAGCGCGGCCATACGCACCGCGTTACGGGCATATTCCACGAACATCAGGAAGGTGGAAGTGTACGGCAGGAAACCACCGTGCAGTGAAATACCGTTGGCAATCGCGGTCATCCCGAATTCACGCACGCCGTAATGGATATAGTTACCGGCGGTATCTTCGTTAATCGCTTTAGAACCAGACCACAGGGTCAGGTTAGACGGCGCCAGGTCAGCGGAACCGCCGAGGAATTCCGGCAGCAGCGGGCCAAACGCTTCAATGGCATTCTGCGACGCTTTACGGCTGGCGATTTTCGCCGGATTAGCCTGCAGCTTAGCGATAAATTCACTGGCTTTGGAGTCGAAGTCAGCCGGCATTTCGCCCTTCATACGACGGGTGAATTCAGCTGCTTCCTGCGGGAAAGCTTGTGCATAAGCCGCGAACTTCTCGTTCCAGGCCGCTTCTTTCGCCTGACCGGCTTCTTTGGCATCCCACTGCGCATAGATATCAGACGGGATTTCGAAGGCCGGGTGTTTCCAGCCCAGCGCTTCGCGGGTCAGCGCAATTTCTGCATCACCCAGCGGGGCGCCGTGAGAATCGTGAGTACCGGCTTTGTTCGGTGAACCGAAACCGATGATGGTTTTGCACATCAGCAGGGACGGTTTGTCGGTGACCGCACGCGCTTCTTCTACCGCACGTTTGATCGCGTCAGCGTCGTGACCATCAACACCGCGCACTACGTGCCAGCCATAGGCTTCGAAACGTTTAGCGGTGTCGTCGGTGAACCAGCCTTCCACATGACCGTCGATGGAGATACCGTTGTCATCATAGAACGCCACCAGTTTACCCAGTTTCAGGGTACCGGCCAGGGAGCAGACTTCGTGAGAGATCCCTTCCATCATGCAACCGTCGCCCATGAAAGCGTAGGTGAAGTGGTCAACGATATCGTGGCCCGGACGGTTGAACTGCGCAGCCAGCGTTTTTTCTGCGATAGCCATGCCCACAGCGTTAGCAATACCCTGGCCCAGCGGGCCGGTGGTGGTTTCAACGCCCGCGGTGTAGCCCACTTCCGGGTGGCCCGGCGTCTTAGAGTGCAGCTGACGGAAGTTTTTCAGCTCTTCGATCGGCAGATCATAACCGGTAAGGTGCAGCAGGCTGTAAATCAGCATCGAGCCATGGCCGTTGGACAGCACGAAACGGTCGCGGTCGGCCCAGGCCGGGTTCTGCGGGTTATGGTTCATGAAATCACGCCACAGGACTTCGGCAATGTCAGCCATACCCATCGGGGCACCCGGGTGGCCGGATTTGGCTTTCTGTACAGCATCCATGCTCAGCGCACGAATAGCGTTAGCAAGCTCTTTACGTGAGGACATTTTGACTCCAGTTCGGACTGTTGAAGGCCATACCCTTAACGACTTGACGAGAGCACGTTTTGGGCTACGCCAGAAAAAAGTGTCAACAATGTAACCCAAGCGAGAAAGCATGTACATGGAGCATCCTTTTGTGGTTTAAGAAATCTCCGGAACACGTTGTGCTGCCACGGAATCCTCTCGCCCGCGTCGCGCAATAGTCTTTATAATTTGTACAGGATGCGACAGCCTTATTGTTGCCTTTTTCAGTCAGATCATCGTACGAGTGTGGAAGATAAAAATGAAAATTCGCTCAACTATTCTTGCCCTTGGGATCGCAGCAACCCTCACCGGATGTCAGAACATGGACTCCAACGCCCTTCTCAGTTCGGGCGCCGAAGCTTTTCAGGCCTATTCCCTGAGCGACGCGCAGGTCAAAAGCTTAAGTGACCAGGCTTGCAAAGAGATGGACAGCAAAGCCACGATTTCACCGGCCAGCAGCGAATACAGCAAGCGCCTGAACAAAATCGCCGCCGCACTGGGCGACAATATCAACGGCCAGCCAGTGAATTACAAAGTGTATGAAACCAAGGACGTCAACGCCTTCGCGATGGCTAATGGCTGCATCCGCGTCTATAGCGGCCTGATGGACATCATGAACGATAACGAAGTTGAAGCCGTGATCGGCCATGAGATGGGCCACGTCGCCCTCGGCCATGTGAAGAAAGGTATGCAGGTCGCACTCGGCACCAACGCCATTCGCGCCGCTGCCGCCTCGGCGGGCGGCATCGTCGGCAGCCTGTCGCAATCTCAGCTTGGCGATTTGGGTGAAAAACTGGTGAACTCGCAATTCTCCCAGCGTCAGGAGTCCGAAGCGGACGACTACTCCTACGATCTGCTGCGTAAACGCGGGATTAACCCGGTGGGACTGGCCACCAGCTTCGAGAAGCTGGCTAAGCTGGAAGCCGGGCGTCAAAGCTCAATGTTTGACGATCACCCGGCCTCCGAAGAACGTGCCCAGCATATCCGCGATCGCATGAAGGCAGACGGCATTAAGTAATTTCCCCCTCCCCTCTTTGCTACGCCGAGAGGGGAAAAGAGTTTAGTACAGCGTCTTTTGCGGCGGCCCGGCAAAACGCAGCGCGCCAATGTGTTCCATCCTGACCTCGACTACCGACGGCCCCGGCGTTGCCAGCGCTTCGGTCATCACCGAGGTAAAATCTTCCGCTCGCTCAACGCTCCACGCCTGCAGACCGATGGCCTGCGCCAGGAGAGTGAAATCCGGCGTGTGCAGCTCGTTGTAATACTGGCGACCGCCGAAATACTTATCCTGAATACCGCGCATAACGCCATAGCCGCCATCGTTCATGATCAGCAGCGTCACGTTGGCCTTTTCCTGCGCCAGCGTCGCCAGCTCTCCGAGATTCAGGCTCAGACCGCCATCGCCAACCAGGCCGACTATCTTGCGCTGCGGGTTGGCAATCGCCGTACCGATGGCCATCGGCAGCCCCATACCAATGGCCCCCGCCAGCGAATGCACGTTCATCAACGGGCCATTGGCATGGAACAGACGACTGCCCCACAGACTGCCGGAAACGGTAATATCGCGAACCAGAATGCCGTCGTCAGGCAGCGCTTGCTCGATGGCGTCATTGAGCTGCGCATAGGCGCCGCACTGCTCACGTAACCCGTGCTCCGCCAGCGTGACCGCCTCTTTTACCTGGGCGTCCCACTGACCATTACCCCATTCACGCCCCTGCGCTTTTGCCGCCAGCGCCGCCAGTAAAGCCGAACAATCGGCGATCAGCGTGTTGTCCATCAGATAGTTACGGCTGGCCGCCGCTGGATCGATATCAATCTGTACGCGTGGCGAAGGCAATTCCAGGGTCCAGGAACGTGTTTCGTTACTGCGCAGACGCGAACCCGCGACAAGGGTGAAATCACATTGCGCCATCAGCGCCTCAACGGAAGGCGAATTATGGAAGGCACGCAGGCTGGCGCGATGGCTGTCTGGCAGCACGCCGCGCCCGTGAGTACTGGAGATCACGGTGATCCCTGCATCCGCCAGTTTTTTCACCGCCGCTTCGCTACCGATAGCCCCACCGCCGAGCCACAGCAGCGGTTGTTTCGCCTGCCTGAGCTGTGCCCACAGGGTATCCACCGTTGCCTGAGCGACGGGCGCCGCTGGCGCGATATTCAGCGGACTGGTCACCAGCGCCAGAGGAATGCTTGTCCCCTGAATATCAATCGGGATCTCCACCGATACCGGCCCGCACGGCGGCGTCCGCGCTTCCTGAATCGCTTTGTGCAAAATGGCGATCGCCTGGTTGGCGTTGCTGATGCGGTACGCCCGTTTCGAACAGGCTTTCAGGAAAGTCAGCTGATCGCGAGTTTCGTGAATAAACCCGGTATCTGCATCCAGCCAGGTTTTCTCAACCTGACCGGTCAAATGCAGCAGCGGCGTGCCGGCATTCATCGCCTCCACCAGCGCCCCGACCGCATTCCCCGCCCCGGCTCCCGTGCTGGTCAGCGCGACCCCAAGACCGGAAAAACGACCATGGGCGTCAGCCATGGTCACCGAACCGGCCTCGCCACGCGCCGGAATAAAGCGGATGTTGCCGCGCTGACCAATGGCATCGGCAACCGGCAGGTTATGAATAGAGATGACGCCGTAAATAGCCTCAACGTTGTACTGCTCCAGCGTTCTGGCGATGGCTTCGCCGACGGTTATCATTTCGCTCATTACTCACCCTTCTCTCAATCGCACCAGTGATTCACGCTATTACCCGTCGCCAGATAAATGCTCTTTTGTTGCATCCAGGCTTTCAGACCCTGAATACCTTTTTCGCGGCCCAGACCACTCTCTTTAAAGCCCCCGAACGGGGTAGAAATGGAGAAAACCTTGTAGGTGTTGATCCACACCGTCCCGGCTTCCAGACGTTCGCTTAAACGCAGGGCGCGTCCGCTGTCCCGCGTCCAGATCCCCGCCGCCAGGCCGTAGACCGAGTCGTTGGCTTCGCGGATCAGCTGGGCTTCATCGCGAAAGGGCATCGCCACCAGCACCGGGCCGAAGATCTCTTCCTGACAGACCTGCGCCTGATTCGTCAGCCCTTCGACGATCGTCGGCTGGAAGTAACTGCCCGCCGCCAGCGCTGGCTCGGCCGGGATCTCCCCTCCGCATAGCACCCGGCCGCCTTCGCGTTTCGCCAGTTCGACGTATGCGAGCACGCCGTCCCGATGTTGTTCATTAATCAGCGGCCCGATGTGGGTATCATCGCTGAACGGATGGCCAATACGCAGTCCGCGCGTCAGCTCCAGCAGCCGCGCCATCAACTGCGGATAAACTTTTTCATGCACAAACAGCCGCGAACCGGCGATGCACGCCTGGCCGCCGGAGCTGAAAATGCCGTAACAAATCCCCCGCGCCGCCTGTTCGATATCGGCATCTTCCAGCACGATGGTCGGCGATTTGCCGCCCAGCTCCAGAGAAGCGGGAATGAGTTTGTCCGCCGCCACGTGCGCCAAATGGCGCCCGGTGCGGGTTCCGCCGGTAAATGAAATTTTGCGCACCAGCGGATGACGTGCCAGGGCATCGCCAATCACCGATCCTTTCCCCGGCAGCACGCTGAGCAGCCCCGCGGGTAAACCGGCCTGCTCGAAGATCCGCGCCAACTCCAGCGCCATCAGCGGCGTCGCTTCTGCGGGTTTGAGGATCACCGCATTGCCGGCAGCGATCGCCGGCGCCACTTTTTGCATCTCGCTGGCAATCGGCGAGTTCCACGGGGTGATCGCCGCCACCACGCCCAGCGGCTCGTAGCGGCTCAGGGTTAACAGGTCTGTCTGGCGCGGAGTCGGCAGCTCCCCTTCCAGCAGCTCGCAGGCGGCGGCGAAATAACGGGCACTTCCCGCCGCGCTCATTACCAGCCCTCGCGCTTCCGCCAGCGGTTTGCCATTATCCCGACTTTGCATTCGCGCCAGTTCATCCAGACGGGATTCAATCAGATCCGCCACCTTATGCAGGATCTTTGCCCGCCGGTGCGGCAGCATGTTGCGCCACGTCGGTTCCCGCCAGGCACGCTCGGCACAGGTCATCGCTTCCTGTAGATCGTCGAGACTGGCCGCGCGCAACGTTGCGTTCACTGAACCATCAGCCGGAAAGTAGCTGTGCATCAGATTGCCGCCGCCGTGGCGCCAGTGGCCGCCGATAAAGATCGTTAATTCGTCCATTGCAGCCTCTCAGCGTTGCGCCAGTTCACGGCAGGCACGAACCGCACTCAATGCCGCCAGGGTGGATGTTTTGGGGTTGTTAGCCAGCGGCAGACCGCTCAGCTCCAGGCGAAACTCACCGAACGCACCTTCAACATGTAACGTGTGGGTGTTGCGCCTTGTCGCCGGGTCAACTATCAGTTGCACTCGCGTGTCGTCCATGCCGATACCGCCCAGCGCCACGGTTGCCGCCACGTTGGCATTCGCCGGAAACAGGCGTGCCGCTTCGCGGGCGCTGCCCTCAAAAAAGATTTTCGCTTCGCAGACCGCATTGAGGTCGATCAACATTTCCGCGTAGCTCCCGCACCAGCTGGCCGGGCTTTTGCGCGACTGATAAGTCACGCGCTCAAGGCCGCCCTCTTTTGCCGCCGCCAGCCCATCAATGCCAGCCACCGCGCCGGAGAGCAGCGTCAACTTGCCACCCGCCTGATATAAACGCTGTTCGAGCGCGCTATCGGCCAGCGCGCCGGTAGAGATCAGCGCCAGATGCCAGTCGCGTGCGAGAATCGCTTCGCCATATTGCGCAACCGCCTGTTGGCTGGCGCACTCCAGCACCAGATCCGGGCTTTCCGTACAGGATTGCGGATCGTCAAGCACCGTCAGCGCATCGCCAAAGCGGGTACGAATCGCCGCATGATGAGCTTTACGGGCAACAATCCAGCCTAAAGTGACCTCCGGGGGCAGCCGTTCAATCACCGCCTGAGCCATGGCGCCATAGCCGATAAGCATGATTTTTTTCATGATGGCCCCTTACAGGTGACGGCAAAAACCGCCGGAGACATCCAGCGCGGCGCCGGTGGTAAACGACGCCAGCGGCGAGGCCAAAAACAGCAGCGCCTGCGCAGGTTCCTGTGGCTTACCGAGACGCGCCATCGGAATCCCGCGTTTACGGGCGATATCCGCCGTCCACTCGGGCCAGCTCTGCTGCTTATCAGCACGGTTTGCAAAGCGCCGCTGCCACTGTCCTGACTCCACCATCCCCAGCAAAATCGAGTTGACGCGAATGCCTTTGCTCACCAGATCTTTTGACAGCGTCAGCGTCATGTTGAGCAGCGCCGCGCGGGCGGCGGAGGTGGCAATCATGTGCTCTTCCGGTTGCAGTGCCAGCAGTGAATTCACGCAGGTAATCGAGGCGATATCCGACCGCTCCAGCTGCGGCTGGAAGGCCTTGACCGGGTTGATCACGCCAAACAACTTCAGTTCCGCCTCATGCAACCACGCCTCGCGCGGAGTGTCGGCAAAATGCGCCACGTAGCCCTGTCCGGCGTTGTTGATCAACATATCCGCGCCGCCAAAACGCTCCACCACCGCATCGGCAAAGGCCTGTACCTCGTCTTCTTTCATGACGTCGCAGCGGTAAGAAAGAACCTCCGCTCCGGGATACTCATTCTGCAGCACCGCATGAGCGCTGGCGAGCCGGTCGGGATGACGGCCGCAGAAGGCGACTTTCGCCCCTTCGCCGAGCAGCAAACGCAGCGTTTCAAAGCCGATCCCTGACGACCCTCCGGTGACGACCGCTACACGGCCTTCAATTTGTGCATTCATCGCGCACCTCTTCCCCTATCCGTAAAAGCTGTTGATTAAAAAAGGTTTCATTATCGAGATAGCTGACGTGGCCCGCGTGCGGAATCGCGATATAGCGCATGCCGTAGCGCAGCGCCAGGCCGCGCACCAGCTCCGGCTGAGTGATCGCGTCCTGTTCACCGCACCACACCTCAAACCGGCCGTGATAATCGCCAAGCCAGCGGTGAATATCGTCGTGCGCCAGCATCCACGCCGCGGCGAGATAGCCCTCACGACCCAGCTTGCGCATTCCGGCGGCAACGGTGGCGATATCGGCCTGCGCCGCACACGAATGCAGCAGCTTCGCCGCCCGGGTTTGCGCCAGCCGTTCTGCCCCTGACGCGATCTGCTGCTGGCGACTCAGCCAGACTTTTTCCCGCTGTTCCGCTTCCGCCTGGCCGTACCCCTGCGCGGCATCGGCTAACACCAGGTACCGCAGGCGGCGGGGATACTTCGCCGCAAAGGCGCTGGCCACCAGCGCACCAAGCGAGTGCCCCACCACGACCGCCTGCTCAACGCCGGCGTGGTCCAGCATGCGCGCCAGCGCATCGGCATAATCGCCCGCATTCGCCTGCTCGACCGGCAGCATCGGGCTTTCGCCATAGCCGGGCATATCCCAGGCCAGCACGCGATAGCCGGACAGCGCCATCTGTTTATGCCAGCAGGCCGCACCAGAGCTGATACCGTGTAACAGCACCAGCGGCGTGCCGTGCCCTTGCTCACGAAAACCCGTCATACCGCCTCCTTACTTACGTTAATTACGTTTTACTTTTGACAGGGGATGATCTTCTGGATAGGTCGGGATATTCGGCTTGCTGGTGCCCAGCATCACGCACATCAGCGCCTCTTCCTCGCCGTGGTTAAACAGCCCGCGGTAGATGCCCGCCGGGACGGAGATCAGGTCACGTTCGCGCAGCACGGTTTCGGTATAGCTGTCGCCGTCCTGAATCATCAGGGTTATCTGCCCTTTGAGCATGAAGAACACCTCCTCCACGTCATCATGCAGATGCAGCGGCCCTTCGCATTTCGACGGCAGCACCATGGTGGAGAAGGTGAAGTTTTCCGCCGCGACGGTATTGGTATCGCTTGCCACACCGGTCGCGCCGGTGCCGATATAGCGCATCTGGGCACGACGGTATTTCGGGTCGAAATCGGCCTGGAATTTCAGCGCGTTCCAGTCATATTTCCGTCCCTCAAAGCGCGCGATACGCGACTCTACCCACTCTTCCATCGTCAGATGTTCAGGTTTGATACCCTGTTTTGCAGCTACGGTTGAATCAGTCATCGTTTTATCCTCAGTAACGTCTCAGCAGCGGCAGTAACAGGACGCAGCCCACCGCCGCCATCACCGCCAGAAAAATCAGCCCGGAATCCATGCTGTGGGTGAAGGCGATCAACACCCCCATCACCGCTGGCGACAGAGCGCCCGCAAAATTCCCCAGCCCGTTGAAAATACCGCCTGCCGTGGCGCTGACCCGGGGATGGGTCGCCTTAGCCAGCAGGGCGAAAATATTGGGGGCGCCGGTGCCCCACATAAAGGTACTGAAACTCATCGCCGCAATGACCGCGAGCGGGCTGGAGAAGTGCATCACCGCCGCCAGGCCAACCGCTGCCCCGGCCAGCGAGATAAAGCAGGCGGCGGCTCGTTTATCAAGACGATCGGAAAGCCAGGCGCCAATCACTTCGCCCAGCAGCATGGCGATAAACGGCATCGACGACAGCCAGCCGGCATGCTCCAGATGGATACCTTTGCCTTTGATCAGATAGCCTGGCAGCCAACCGTTGATGCCCCACAGATAGGCCAGGAAGGCGATGTTAAACACGCAAATCATCCAGAAATGCGGGCTGACGAACAGCTCCCGCCGCGCAGCGCGACGCGCCTCCTGGGATACCGTTTCACCGGACGCGTTGTTCTCCAGCTGCACCCCGCGCAGGCCAATACGCACAAAAATCAGCACCGGCACCGTCAGCATCGCCATCACAAAGAAGGTGCTCTGCCAGCCAAAGGTATTGAGCAGCCAAATCGACAGCGGAAAACCAATCGCCGCGCCGACCGGTGTCCCGAGCAGCCACAGCATGGTGGCCCGTGCCTGAAGCCGTTGCGGAAAGGTGTGGCGGACAATGGCGAATGCCAGCGGAAACAGCGGCCCTTCGGCGATACCAAGCAGAATGCGCAAGGTAACCATCAGGGTGTAGTTATGGGTGAAGCCCATCATCGCCATTAAAATGCACCACACCATCATCATCCCGGTGAGCAGGCGTAGCGGCGCGATGCGGTCGCCCAGCCCGCTAAGCAGTACCGAGGAAAACCCGTAACTCAGCAGGAAGGCACTCATCAGAATGCCCAATCGCGTGGTGTCAAAATCCATCCCCATCGCCTGCTGGAAATGGCTGTCGGAAAACAGTGCGGCAATGCTGATTTTGTCGAAGAACGCCAGCAGTACGCAGGACAACAGCGACAGTGGGATCACCCAGCGGACCGCTTTTTCAGGCGTATGGACGCCCTCACCGCCTGCCTCAAGCGGCGCGGTGTTTGTCTCTAATGTGGTCATCTCTCCCCCTTAAGGGTGCGCGGGTCTTATCGCAATGACATCAGCGAAAAGGCCAGGTCATCGAGCGGCACGGCGGAAAGATCTCTCCCCGCGGCCATCCAGCGTTTCGCCAGCTTGACGGTGCGGGCGTCGTTAAACGCCACCAACTGAGTCAGGCGGCCGTCGGCGTCGATCGAGAAAAACAGCGCGCCTTGTGGATCCCGGCGCGTCACCGTCCGGCAGCCTGGCTGCGGAATGCCGAGGATCTGAATATTGTCGACATATTGATCCGACCACAGCCACGGCACGTCGGCGTAACCGGCCACCTGCGGGCTCAGCATCGCTTTCGCCGTCGCCACCGCCTGATTCTGGGCAAAAGCCCAGGACTGAATGCACAGGCCATACTGGTGATGCTGCGCCACGTCTCCGGCCGCGAAGATCGCCGGGTCGCTGGTCTGCCCCTGGGCATTGACGACGATCCCACGATCGACCGCCAGTCCCGCGTCCCGCGCCAGTTCGAGGTTAAGATCGACGCCGATCCCTACCACCACCGCATCGAAGGTTTCACGCTGACCATCGCAGTGAATAACCGGCAGACCGCCATCATCCTCCAGCGCCAGCGCGCCGCAGCCGTTACGAATATCGACGCCCCGATCGCGATGGATCCGTTCAAGCTCCTGCGACACGTCCGCGCTGACCGAGCGCATGCACAGCAGCGGTTGCTGTTCAAATAAGGTGACCGCGATGCCGCTTTTTCGCGCCGAGGCGGCAATCTCCAGACCAATCCAGCCGCCGCCGACAATCGCCAGCCGCGCGGTGGTCACCAGTCGTTGCTTCAGGCGCTGTGCATCCTGCCAGTGGCGAAGTGTGTAAACCTGCGGCTGTTTCGCCCAGGCTTCTCCCGGCAGGCGGGCGCGACCGCCGGTGGCGATCAGCAGTTGGTCATAGCCGAGCTGTTCGCCGTTGCTCAGATCAACGCGTTTGTTCTGGCGATCGATGGCCTCGGCGCGCAGCGGGCGGAACCAGCGAAGATTTAACGCCCGCAGCACCTCTTCGCTGAACAGCCGAGGCAGCGGCGCATCGGCCTCCAGCAGCGTCGCTTTTGACAGCGGTGGACGCTCGTAAAAATCCCACTCTTCTTCCGCCACCACGCAAATCTCACCGTCGTAGCCTTCATCACGCAGGGTTTTCGCCGCCCAACCGCCCGCCTGGCCGCCGCCGATAATGACTATCCGTGCCGTCATACCGCCTCCGGCTTTTTCTGCTGGCGGCGGGTATCGTGGTCGATCCCACCTTCCACCGCCCACTCGGTAAAGGAGACCAGCGAGTGTTCCAGTTCGCGCGGGCGCCAGTTCTCCGTCACGAAATCATCGTTGGTGTAGTACTCAAATGCCCCGCCGGTCGGGCTGTTGACGTACCAGAAATAGGCGGAAGAGACCGGGTGACGGCCGGGGCCAATAAAGGTGCTCCACGCGTTTTTATTCATTGCGATGCCGCCACCAATCACTTCATGGATATCGCGGACGGTAAAGGCCACATGATTCAGGCCACGCTTGCGGTTGGGGAGCTGCAATAAAAAGAGGTTATGGTGGCCGCCGCGTACACCGCAGCGCAGGAATACCGCACGGTTGATGTAGCGATCGGAAACCTGGAAACCGAGTACGTCACGATAGAAGGCCTCGACTGCCGCCAGTTCTTCGACGAAGAACACCACATGACCAACGTTGATCGGCTGCGCGCCTTCATACACCGGGCTTGGCGTATCAATCCGGCGCACATCGCCCCACTGATTAATCGGTTCGACGTTCAGCGTCACCGCGACTTGTTGAGTGACCTGCACGCGCAGTGTCATGCCGTTCGGATCCTGGCACTCCAGGGCACCGTCAATCTCACGAAAGGCGGGCTGGCGCGACAATCTGGGCCGCAGAGCGTCCAGTGCCGCCCGATCCGCCACGCCCCAGGTCATGCGGCGTAAGGTGTTACCCGCTTCAAAGGCCGGCGGCAGATCCGGGCTATGGACCGGCTTCAGTTCCACCCGCGCGCCGCTTAAAGTGGTAAAACGCTGGCCGCTGGCGTCGCCCGCCAGGCCAAAATCACGCATAAACCTGGCGCAATGAGTCAGGTCGTCGACGCCAAATTCCAGCTTTTCAATTCCGGTTACACTCATGGTTGGTAGCCTCTTTACCGTTCTGTCGCCCTGATTTGGGCGTAAAACATGCCCGACGCACTCAAGCGCCTGATGTTAACTTATTGATTTAACTGGCTTGCGACAGGTACCCTAAAAAGCCAGAAATTTTTTCCGCCGCCAGGCTGACATCGTTCTGCAGCCGTTGCCGATCGCTTTGCGGGATCTCATCCGACGGCACCAGAATACTGACCACCGCCGCCACCCGACCGCTGCGATCGTAGACCGGGTAGACGATGGAGGAGATGCCGTGGCGGTAGAAAGATTCGCCAATCACATAGCCACGCGCTTTATCCTGCTGCACCATCTGCCATAGCGCTTCACGATCGTGAAGTTGCCCCGGCGTGTTGCCCGGCAAGCGATCATCGGGAAACAGCTGTTCAAACTCGTCACGCGAGACATCGGTCAGCAACATGCGGCCCAGCGAGGTACAGTGAACCGGCAAACGGGTACCAATGCTGACCTGATTGATCCGTGACCCGGCGGCGCTGACGCGGGCGATGTAAATAATGTCCCGCCCGTCGCGAATCGCCAGATGGCTACTGCACTGACTGGTATCGCGCAACTGCTCTATCACCGGCTGGCCAACCTGCGCCACATCCAGTGACGCAATATATTCAAAGCCCAGACGCAGGACATTCATCCCCAGCGAGAAGGTGTTAGTACGCGCGTTGCGCTCCAGAAACCCCATATACTCCAGCGTTTGCACCACGCGATAGGCGGTCGCTTTCGGCATATCCACCAGCCGATGCAGCTCGGCAAAGGTCAGATCGCGATGTTGCTCGCCAAATGCCAGCAGCAGTTGCAGTCCCCGCTCCAGCCCCGGCACCAGGTATTTCACTTCCTGAACGTTTGCCATATCGCCCCGCCTCTTTAGTTAAAAACAAATCCGCCGTTGACCGGGATCAACTGCCCGGTGATAAACCGCGACAGGTCGCTTAACAGCCACACCACGCTGCCGGTCACATCTTCCGGCTGCTGTGCGCCGCTCAGCGCACGCCCGTTTTCGTACAACTGATGGCGCTCGGCAGGCACATATTCCGTTGCTTCCACCCGAGTTAATCCCGGCGCAATCGCGTTAATACGTATGCGCTTTTCGCCCAGCTCGCGGGCCATAGAGCGCGTCATGGCGATCACCGCTCCTTTGCTGGCAACGTAGGCCATCAGCCGGGGCGCGCCCCACAGCGCGGTGTCGGAGGCAACATTGACGATCCCGGTCCCTTCGCGCAGCAGCGGTACCGCTGCCCGGGTCACCAGCCAGGTACCTTTGACGTTGACCGACATCACCCGATCCCACAGATCCGGATCATAGTCGATCATGTTTTTACCGCCGACGCCGGTGGCCATCGCCGCGTTATTGACCAGGCCGTCGATCTTTCCTCGCTCGCCGATCGCAAGGAACGCTCC
The DNA here is from genome assembly GCF_039594335.1 of Raoultella sp. Classification (NCBI taxonomy): domain Bacteria; kingdom Pseudomonadati; phylum Pseudomonadota; class Gammaproteobacteria; order Enterobacterales; family Enterobacteriaceae; genus Klebsiella; species Raoultella sp. The sequence continues at coordinate 17,537 of NZ_JBCNNS010000041.1, read as the reverse complement.
CTCGATGGATGAGGCATCGGCCAGATCGATAGCCTGCGATTCGACACGATAACCCTGCTCGCGCAGACGATGAACGCTCTCCGCCAGTTCGCCCTGCAGGATGTCGCACATCACGACATCCGCGCCCTGCTCCGCGCAGGCTTTGGAAAAATGAAAGCCCAGACCGCGCGCCGCACCGGTAATCACAATACGTTTGTCGGTTAACAGCCCGTTCATCAGGCCGCTCCCTGCTGCTCTTCACGCGCAGCCAACTGCTCTTTTGCCGCTTTTTGCATCATCCGGCGCAGGCGGGAAAGGCCGACGTCATGCTGATACAGATATTCGTGATCGCGAGCGTTCGGCGCCAGGCTTTCGAGCACCACGCGATCCTGCTCCAGCACTTCCCAGTGCAGTTTTTCCAGACGGTTGCGATACATAAAGCGCCACAGATCGCGCTGCCAGCCCTGCACGCCGCGAATACGCCAGAAGAAGACCCGGCAGTTGTCGTTATCTTCCGGCACCACCATGCCGACGATCCAGAAATGGCCGCCCGGCCCAAAACGCTTTTTGTACGGGATCGACAGGCGCATCCAGTAAGCGCCGCTGTGGCCTAACTCCACCCAGTCGAAATTGACGCCGCTCTGACCTTTTTTCTCAAAGATAAAGCCGGTTTTCGTTGGTTGCAGCACCATGTCGGCTTTGCGATCGCCTTCTGCCATTGAGTGCGAAGAGGAGTGCAGATAGGTGCCGTGCATCGGATCCATCACGTTTTCCAGCGCGTACTGATAGTTGCATTTCCACGCTGCGGTGCAGAGGAAGTTGCTGTATTTGTCGCTATCGGCCAGCTCTTCCGGGAAGGTGAGCGGCTCGGGCTGCTGGTCGGCCGTGGCCGCAAACCACAGAAATATCGCCCCATGCGCTTCCTGGACATGGTAGCTACGCACGCATTGCTGGCCCACCAGCGGACATTTGTCCACCGCCGGAACATCTTTGACTTCACCATTCCCGGCCACTTCCACACCGTGATACCAGCAGGCAATACGATCGCCGAGATTCCAGCCCATCGACAGACGAGCACCGCGGTGCGGGCAGCGGTCTTCCAGCGCCTGCAGCTCTCCGTTCTTGTTACGCCACACCACAATTTGTTCGCCAAGACGGGTGATGCCCACCGGCGCGGACTGCACTTCCCAGCTCGCCAGCACCGGATACCACAGGCCACGTAAACCTTTATCGAGATAGTTTTGTACCGTTATCGTCATTACCGTGCCCTCAGTATCCGTTTACCTGCAAAAACACCTGAAAGCTCTCTTCGCTCCAGGCATCGCCTTGCCGATCGTGCATCTTCAGGGCATTCAGCCCGTCCACCAGTTGCGTCAGGTTCTCCGCCCCCTGCTCGAAAAGCGTCTCGAGGGTCGCGATGAGTTCAAGCTCCCAGCTTTCCGGAACGCGACTGCGGGTTTGCCAGATAAGGTTGTGATAATCGCCAGGCTTATGGATGTTGCCGTTCCCGCCTTCCGCGGGCGGCGTAAACTGACGGCTTTCCGGCAGCGCCGGGTTAAAATCCAGTGATTCGCTCATGCCACGTTCTCCTCGATAAAGGTAATCTGGATCTGATTGCCGTATACCCGAACCGGATAACGATTAAGGTTGCGCCCGCCGGGGCCATGCAGACATTGGCCGGTTTTAACGTCGAATACCGCTTCATGCAGCGGGCATTCAACTTTGCCGTCTTCCACAAATCCCTGGCTTAGCAGCGCATAGGCATGCGGACACACGTCTTCCAGCGCGTAGTACTCGCCATCAATCAGATAAATACCGATTTCTTTACCATCGATGTTGCCGCTATAAGGGAAATCTTCCTGTACCTTCTCTGCGTCACATACGCCTATCCAGCTCATCACGATCCTCCAGGCTTTTGTTTCATATATGAAACTCTGTTTCTTATTTAATACGGTCAATATAAAAGCGTTCAATCTTTCGTCAAGCGGCAATGTGACGAATTTGTTAATCTAAGGCTATTTAATTAGCTAAGTGTGCAATTGATCACGAAAAAAGTTGCAAGATGAAATTGTGATATTTAAAGAGTGATATGAAATTAAATTAATCTGTCGCCAAAAACGTCGTCAATAGCTATGACGTTCTTTCTAAATGATCATTAAAAATGATAAAAGCGGTGAATAATCAAGTTTCACCTGTGAAACGAAAATTTAAATTACCTATTAAAAACAATTAGTTTCACTGGATAAACATTTTACACCTGTGATTATCACGGTAATTTAAAAATAACAAAAACGATCCATCAACGAGCAAGGATAAAGAACAGTAATGGCCGCAAAATGGCAGAGAATCATCGCATTGTTGTTACTTATAATTATTTCTTACGTCGGCCGGGTAAATATTTCGGTGATGATTCTTAACCCCGATTTCGCCACCCCATTTCATTTAAATGAAAACAGAATGTTACAGGAAATGCTGATGACCTGTTTTCTGCTGGGTTATGGATTTTCGGCATTATGATTAACACCAGTAATAGAAAGTAAGCTGCATTACCGACAGGGATTGTTAAGCAGTGTAGCAATATGGGCGCGGGTCTGCGCCATCTCGCCGCAACTGGCCGGAGGGATGCTGCTGCGCATGCGTCGCAGCAGCAGTGAGTGCATAAGGTTTTATTCGCCTTTTTTCGCCGCCTGGATGTAGAGCATTTCCAGTGCCAGGGTCGCCGCTGCCAGTGCGGTGATCTCGGACTGATCGTAAGACGGTGCCACTTCAACCACGTCCATACCGACGATGTTCAGATCCTTCAGACCGCGTACCAGCTTGATCGCGCGATCGGAGGTCAGCCCACCGATTACCGGCGTACCGGTCCCCGGTGCAAATGCCGGATCCAGCGCATCGATATCAAAGGTCAGGTACACCGGCATGTCGCCGACGATCTGTTTCACCTGAGCGATGATGTCATCGACGGGACGATCGTTTACCTGGCAGGCATCCAGCACGGTAAAACCGTTATCTTTGTCGAACTCAGTACGAATACCGATCTGCACTGAGTGGTTCGGGTCGATCAGGCCTTCTTTCGGCGCAGTGAAGAACATGGTGCCGTGGTCGAATTCACAGCCGTTGGCATAGGTGTCGGTATGGGCATCAAAGTGCACCAGCGCCATTTTGCCGAAGTGCTTCGCATGAGCGCGCAGCAGCGGCAGAGTCACAAAGTGGTCGCCGCCGAAGGAGAGCATACGCTTCCCGGCCGCCAGCAGTCTTTCCGCATGCGCCTGCAGTCTTTCGCTCATTTCGCGCGCATCGCCGAAGGCGTAAACCAGGTCGCCGCAGTCAACCACGTTCAGACGCTCGCGCATGTCAAAGTTCCACGGGAAACGGTTATGCTCCCACGCAAGGTTGGTGGAGACCTGACGAATGGCTGCCGGGCCGTGACGGCCGCCCGCGCGCCCGGAAGTCGCCATATCAAAAGGCACGCCGGTAATAACCCAATCCGCATCGCTGTCGTACGGCTGGAAATTCAACGGCAGACGCAGAAAACCAAACGCGTTGGATACCAGGGAATTATCGTATTGATGACCTAATGTGCTCATAGGTATGACCTCTTTTTACCGTCGATGTATGTTTATACCGATATAAAAAAACCCTTCCGCGTCGTTAGGCCCGACGAGGAAGGGTTTGAATAGGGTTGCTGCTTATATAGACGAATTATCACCGCTAATGCCTACGGGTTCAAGCGTGTATAGCAAATACCAACCCGTAGCGCGTTGCGTCCGGATGACGGTTGCGCCTTATCTGGCCGGCTTGCGTTGGCCCGGTAAGCACAGCGCCACCGGGCAACAACGGTTACTCGTCTTCCAGATAAGTATATCCGTACAGCCCCGCTTCGAACTCTTCGAGGAACTGCTGCTGCAGCGTGTCGTCGAGACCGGAGTTTTTCACCTGATCGCGGAACTGGGTCAGCAACGTGTTCGGATCGAGCTGCACATATTGCAGCATATCCGCCACGGTATCCCCTTCGTCGGAGAGCTCAACCTCAACGCTGCCGTCAGGGAAGACGAATACGTCCACCGCTTCGGTATCGCCGAACAGGTTGTGCATGTTCCCGAGGATCTCCTGATAGGCGCCAACCATGAAGAAGCCCAACATCGGCGGGTTTTCAGGATCGTATTCCGGTATCGGCATGGTGGTGGCAATCCCGTCGCCATCCACGTAGTGATCAATCGCACCATCGGAGTCGCAGGTGATATCCAGCAGCACCGCGCGGCGTTCAGGCACCATGTTCAACCCTTCCAGCGGCATCACCGGGAACAGTTGATCGATACCCCATGCATCCGGCATCGACTGGAACAGCGAAAAGTTGACGTAAATCTTATCCGCCATCCGTTCCTGCAGTTCATCGATAATCGGACGATGCGCGCGGTTGCTAGGGTCGAGTTGCTTCTGTACTTCATGGCACATGTTCAGATACAGCTGCTCTGCCCAGGCGCGCTCCTGAAGATCGAAGGTACCGGACGAGTAGCCGATATGAATATCGTGGAGATCCATCTGGCTGTCGTGCAGCCATTCGCGCAACGAACGGCGGTTGCCGGTCTCGTGCATCTCCTGCCAGGTTTCCCACATACTTTGCAGCGGACGCGCCGCGTCTTGCGCAGGTGGGGTCGCTTCGGTGTATTCGTTGCGCTCAACACCGATGATGTTGGAAACCAGTACCGTGTGATGCGCGGTGACCGCACGACCCGATTCGGTAATCACCGTCGGATGTGGCAGGCCATTCTCTTCACAGGCATCGCCAATCGCCCAGATAATGTTGTTGGCATATTCGTTCAGGCCGTAGTTCACCGAACAGTCAGACTGTGAGCGCGTCCCTTCATAGTCCACGCCCAGGCCGCCACCAACGTCGAAGCATTGAATATTGACGCCCAGTTTATGCAACTCGACGTAGAAACGCGCCGATTCGCGCACGCCAGTGGCGATATCGCGAATATTGGCCATCTGCGAGCCGAGGTGGAAGTGCAGCAGTTGCAGGCTGTCCAGATGCCCTGCTGCACGCAAAATCTCCACCAGTTGCAGAACCTGCGTTGCCGCCAGGCCGAACTTCGATTTTTCACCGCCGGAAGACTGCCATTTACCGGAGCCCTGCGAGGCCAGACGCGCACGCACGCCAAGGCGCGGAACCACATTCAGGCGCTCGGCTTCTTCCAGCACAATCGCGATTTCCGACATTTTTTCAATGACCAGATAGACCTTGTGGCCCATCTTTTCGCCGACCAGCGCCAGACGAATATATTCGCGGTCTTTATAGCCGTTACAGACAATCACGCTGCGGGTCATACCAGCATGCGCCAGCACTGCCATCAGCTCTGCTTTAGAACCCGCTTCCAGACCCAGCGGCTCACCGGAATGGATCAACGACTCAATCACGCGGCGGTGCTGGTTGACCTTGATCGGATAGACCAGGAAGTAATCGCCGTTATAGCCATAGGACTCACGCGCGCGTTTAAAAGCGGCGTTAATGGAGCGCAGGCGATGTTGCAGTATCTGCGGGAAGCAGAACAGCGCCGGCAGGCGCTGCCCTTGCGCTTCGCGTGCTTTCACTAATTCTGCAAGGTCAACGCGCGCTTCCGGGACATCAGGATCCGGGCAAACGCTGATATGGCCCAGTTCGTTAACGTCGTAGTAGTTATTACCCCACCAGGCAATATTGTAAGTACGTAGCATTTTGCTGGCTTCCTGGGAGCTCATCGCAACCTCCTGCATGGAACGTAGTACACCGTGTTCGCCTGCTGACGAAGGCGAAACTGAAGACATGTCGTCAGACATAGCAAACCTCAAATTGTAATATTGACTACTATCGCAGTCCGAAGACGCGATAACAACCCATGAACAGTCCTAAACCCCAGCAGATAGTGCTGGCTTTGCGACTGCGCGACCGGTTTCTTATTCATATCATAGTAAAACACATACCCGAACGTAGTATGACAGTCCGGAGAAACCACGAGAAAACCCTTGCGACAGCAAGAGCGCCCTTGTTCAGTTTTCAGATAGCCTGCCGGCCCTGGAATCCTGAGAAGCGCCGAGACGGGTAGAACATCGGCTGATTTGCATGAAAGAGATGCAGATTGTGGGATAGCGACGCGCGACGGAACGACGCGACGAGTCGGATGAAAAACGTGGGTTCATTATCTGGTATCACCTCCACACTGCCCCGGTACGGGCCAGCGATAAGCCAAAGCTAGACATACCACAGCAAGGTGCTAAAACGCCGCTGCAGATTTCTGTAAAAACAGACTGCTTAACCCGGCTGGAAGTGGCGTCACGAGATGGGCTTCGTGCGCTTTTTTTAATGAGCCGCGCGCGGCGTTTTATACCGATAAGCCGGCTAAAATGCAAAATAAAAATAGGCGCGTTGCCGCGAATGGCAGGAAAAATTGCCACCCTCTTTTTTTCATCAATGCGACCTGCTTCAAAAAAGGCTGGAAATGGGATTAAGAATTGACCTAAAATAGCCATCCAGAAGTTAATCCGTCTATACTGATTAACACTCAGACTGCTCGTGTCACTACCTGAAAGTTTTGGTAGAATCATCTACCAGAGCCAATCCACACAACAGTATGAGCTACACGAATACTCACAGGTAAAATAAAACATGGCAAAACACCTCTTTACGTCCGAGTCTGTATCAGAAGGGCATCCAGACAAAATTGCTGACCAAATCTCCGACGCCGTGCTGGATGCGATTCTCGAACAGGATCCGAAAGCGCGTGTCGCGTGTGAAACTTATGTCAAAACTGGCATGGTGCTGGTCGGCGGTGAAATCACCACCAGCGCATGGGTTGATATCGAAGAGATTACCCGTAACACGGTTCGTGAAATTGGCTACGTGCATTCCGATATGGGCTTTGATGCCAACTCCTGTGCAGTCCTGAGCGCCATTGGCAAACAGTCTCCGGATATCAATCAGGGTGTTGACCGCGCCGATCCGCTGGAGCAAGGCGCGGGCGACCAGGGCCTGATGTTTGGCTATGCCACCAACGAAACCGACGTCCTGATGCCAGCACCAATCACCTATGCTCACCGTCTGGTGCAGCGTCAGGCTGAAGTACGCAAAAACGGCACCCTGCCATGGCTGCGTCCGGATGCGAAAAGCCAGGTGACTTTCCAGTATGACGACGGCAAAATCGTCGGTATCGATGCGGTGGTTCTGTCTACTCAGCACGCGGAAGACATCGATCAGAAATCCCTGCAGGAAGCGGTGATGGAAGAAATCATCAAGCCAGTTCTGCCAACTGAATGGCTGAATAGCACGACCAAATTCTTCATCAACCCGACCGGTCGTTTTGTTATAGGCGGCCCGATGGGCGACTGCGGTCTGACCGGCCGTAAAATCATCGTGGATACCTACGGCGGCATGGCTCGTCACGGCGGCGGCGCGTTCTCCGGTAAAGATCCGTCTAAAGTTGACCGTTCTGCAGCTTATGCCGCGCGTTATGTCGCGAAAAACATTGTTGCGGCTGGCCTGGCTGACCGTTGTGAGATTCAGGTCTCCTACGCTATCGGCGTGGCGGAACCGACCTCCATTATGGTGGAAACTTTCGGTACCGAAAAAGTGCCTTCTGAACAGCTGACCCTGCTGGTGCGTGAATTCTTCGACCTGCGTCCTTACGGCCTGATCCAGATGCTGGATCTGCTGCACCCGATCTACAGAGAGACGGCGGCATACGGTCACTTTGGTCGCGAACATTTCCCGTGGGAAAAAACCGACAAAGCCGCTCTGCTGCGTGAAGCTGCCGGCCTGAAATAATCCTGACGTTTTTCTCCTGCCAGGGCCAGCCTCGTGCTGGCCTTTTTGTTTTCTCCTTCCGCCTTCCCGCTGCGCGTTTTTCTTTTCAATAACCGGAAATGAAAGCGATTACATAAGTGCTATAGCCATAAACCAGCTAAGATGCCAGGTTATGAAACAATTCTTCATCATGTTGCATTATGTTTCAGGATTATCTGTTTAGCGCTTTTCTCAGGTGATACTATAATTATTTATCTATTTGAAATTAATTAATTTTAATAGATTACGTTTCTTTACTTTAGTGTAACCGATTACACGGCCGTGATTGATATCACGTTTTTTTGCGATAGACTCTCCTACCCTAAGCATCGACAGAATCAATAACTCAATCGGAGGGCGTTATGCCTGACAACAAAAAACAAGGGCGTTCGAACAAGACGATGACGTTCTTTGTCTGTTTCCTCGCCGCGCTGGCGGGCCTGCTTTTCGGCCTTGATATCGGTGTTATTGCGGGTGCCTTACCCTTTATTGCCCACGAGTTCCAGATCAGCGCCCACACTCAGGAATGGGTAGTGAGCTCCATGATGTTCGGCGCCGCCGTCGGTGCCGTCGGCAGCGGCTGGCTCTCCTTCCGCCTCGGTCGGAAAAAGAGCCTGATGATCGGCGCGATCCTGTTTGTCGCCGGTTCGCTGTTCTCCGCTGCCGCCCCAAATGTTGAAGTGCTGCTCGTCTCCCGCGTGCTGCTCGGCCTGGCCGTTGGCGTCGCGTCGTACACCGCACCGCTGTACCTGTCGGAAATTGCGCCGGAAAAAATCCGCGGCAGCATGATCTCCATGTATCAGTTGATGATCACCATCGGGATCCTCGGCGCCTATCTGTCGGACACCGCCTTCAGCTACAGCGGCGCCTGGCGCTGGATGCTAGGCGTGATTATCATCCCGGCGATTCTGCTGGTGATTGGCGTTATCTTTCTGCCGGACAGCCCGCGCTGGTTTGCGGCCAAGCGTCGCTTTGTTGATGCGGAACGCGTTTTAATGCGGCTGCGTGATACCAGCGCCGAAGCCAAACGTGAGCTGGATGAGATTCGTGAAAGCCTGAAGATCAAGCAGTCTGGCTGGGAACTGTTTAAAGAAAACAGCAACTTCCGCCGCGCCGTATTCCTCGGCATCCTGCTGCAGGTGATGCAACAGTTCACCGGGATGAACGTCATCATGTATTACGCGCCGAAGATTTTTGAACTGGCGGGTTATGCCAACACCACCGAACAGATGTGGGGGACTGTCATCGTCGGTCTGACCAACGTGCTGGCGACCTTCATCGCTATCGGGCTGGTTGACCGCTGGGGACGTAAACCAACGCTGATCCTCGGCTTTATCGTCATGGCCGTCGGCATGGGCATTCTGGGCACAATGATGCACATCGGGATTCACTCATCCATCGCCCAGTACTTCTCCGTACTGATGCTGCTGATGTTTATCGTTGGCTTCGCCATGAGCGCTGGCCCGCTGATCTGGGTACTGTGCTCCGAAATTCAGCCGCTCAAAGGCCGCGATTTCGGCATCACCTGCTCTACAGCCACCAACTGGATCGCCAATATGATCGTCGGCGCCACCTTCCTGACCATGCTGAACTCGCTGGGCAGCGCGAACACCTTCTGGGTCTATGGTGGTCTGAATGTCCTGTTTATTCTGCTGACGCTGTGGCTTATCCCGGAAACCAAAAACGTTTCGCTGGAACACATCGAACGTAACCTGATGAAAGGCCGCCCTCTGCGCGAAATTGGCGCTCGCGACTGACCTTTAACGCTTCCTCCCCTGGCGGGAGGAAGCGTCTGCCTCTTGCTCTCCTCGTCACGGCGCACTATTCTCTGGCGCTATGAAAACGCCCCGAATTCCCATCGCCATTCAGCAAGCCGTTATGCGCAGCCTGCGGGAAAAGCTCGCCCAGGCGAATCTCAGGCTTGGCCGCCATTACCCGGAACCGACCCTGGTCTATCAGCAGCGCGGCACCTCCGCCGGTACCGCCTGGCTAGAAAAAAACGAAATACGCCTCAACCCGGTACTGCTGCTGGAAAACCAGCAGGCCTTTATCGATGAAGTCGTCCCGCATGAACTGGCGCATCTGCTGGTCTGGAAACACTTCGGCCGCGTGGCGCCGCATGGCAAAGAGTGGAAATGGATGATGGAGAGCGTGCTCGGTGTCGCAGCTCGTCGCACCCATCGTTTCGAACTCAACTCCGTTCGCCAGAACACCTTCCCCTACCGCTGCCAGTGCCAGCAGCATCAGCTCACCGTCCGTCGCCACAACCGCGTCGTTCGGGGTGAAGCCACTTACCGCTGCGTTCGCTGCGGCGATCTGCTGGTCGCCGAAGAGTAAATATCAGCTACAACTGGAAATTTTCTGATCTGACTGATTGCATCTGACAATCGCATTCGCTACGTTGCGGGCTCGTTTTGACACGGAGTTCACAATGTCCCGTATTTATGTTTTTGCCGCGGCGTTTCTGACTGCCGCCTGTAGCGGCCAGGTCGCGGCCGAAGGAATCAACAGTTTCTCCCAGGCAAAAGCCGCCGGGGTAAAGGTCAATGCCGATGTCCCCGGCGATTTCTACTGCGGCTGTAAAATCAACTGGCAGGGGAAAAAAGGCGTTATCGATCTGGAGTCTTGCGGTTATAAAGTGCGTAAAAATGAAAACCGCGCCAGTCGGGTCGAGTGGGAACACGTCGTTCCGGCCTGGCAGTTTGGCCACCAGCGCCAGTGCTGGCAGGACGGCGGACGGAAAAACTGCGCCAAAGATCCGGTCTATCGCCAGATGGAAAGCGATATGCATAACCTGCAGCCGGCCGTGGGTGAAGTCAACGGCGACCGCGCCAACTTTATGTATGGTCAGTGGAACGGCGGTGAAGGCCAGTACGGCCAGTGTGCCATGAAGGTCGACTTTAAGGACAAGGTTGCCGAGCCGCCCGCCCGCGCCCGCGGTGCTATCGCCCGCACCTACTTCTATATGCGTGATACTTATCAGCTGACTCTCTCCCGCCAGCAAACCCAGCTTTTTACCGCCTGGGATAAGTTGTATCCGGTCACCGCCTGGGAGTGCGAACGTGACGAGCGCATCGCTAAAGTACAGGGCAACCACAATCCGTACGTCCAGCGAGCTTGCCAGGCGCAAAAGAGCTAACCTACACTAGCGGCAATTGTTAATTTGCAGGCGCCGCTTTCCCGCGACATGGAAAAGCGGCGCCTGCGCGAAGAACGGAATACCCAGCATGCGCATCCCTCGCATCCACCACCCGGAGCCTGTTACCGTAGGTAGCCAAATCGCCCTCTCTGACGACGCCGCCAATCACGTTGGTCGCGTATTACGTATGGGCAAAGGCCAGGCAATCCAGCTTTTTGACGGCAGCAATCAGGTTTTCGATGCCGTGATCGCCGAAGCCGGAAAGAAAAACGTGTTAGTTGACGTGATCGGCAGCGAAACAGACGATCGCGAATCCCCTCTGCATATTCACCTGGGCCAGGTGATGTCACGCGGCGAAAAGATGGAATTCACCATTCAGAAATCGATTGAACTCGGTGTAAGCCTCATAACGCCACTGTTTTCCGAGCGCTGCGGCGTTAAACTGGATGCCGAACGTTTGCAGAAAAAGATCCAGCAATGGCAGAAAATCGCCATCGCTGCCTGCGAGCAGAGCGGCCGCAACGTGGTACCGGAGATTCGCCCGGCGATGCAGCTGGAGGACTGGTGCGCTGAACAGGACAATGGCCTGAAGCTCAATCTGCACCCGCGCGCCAGCGCCAGTATCAACACGCTGCCGTTGCCGGTTGAACGCGTTCGTTTGCTGATTGGTCCGGAAGGCGGTCTGTCAGCGGAAGAGATAGCAATGACCGCTCGTTACCAGTTTACTGATATTCTGTTGGGACCGCGCGTTCTGCGTACAGAGACAACTGCGCTCACTGCCATTACCGCCCTGCAAGTGCGTTTTGGCGACTTAGGTTGAAGCGTTAACGGAGAATAACAATGATCAAGCTCGGCATCGTGATGGACCCCATCGCAACCATCAACATCAAGAAAGACACCAGCTTCGCTATGTTGCTGGAAGCCCAGCGGCGCGGCTATGAACTCCATTATATGGAGATGAACGATCTGTACTTAATCAACGGGGAAGCTCGCGCCCGTACGCGTAAGCTGAGCGTAGAGCAGAATTACGATAAGTGGTACGCGTTTACCGGCGAGCAAGATCTGCCGCTGGCGGATCTCGACGTCATTCTGATGCGTAAGGATCCGCCGTTCGATACCGAGTTTATTTACGCGACCTATATTCTTGAACGTGCGGAAGATAAAGGCACGCTGATCGTCAACAAACCGCAAAGCCTGCGCGACTGTAACGAAAAGCTGTTTACCGCCTGGTTTGCCGATCTGACTCCGGAAACGCTGGTGACCCGCAATAAAGCCCAGTTGAAAGCCTTCTGGGAAAAACACGGTGACATTATTCTCAAACCGCTGGACGGTATGGGCGGCGCCTCGATTTTCCGCGTCAAAGAGGGCGATCCGAACCTGCCGGTGATTGCGGAAACCCTGACCGAGCTGGGCAGCCGTTACTGCATGGCGCAGAACTATCTGCCGGCGATCAAAGATGGCGATAAGCGCGTGCTGGTCGTCGACGGCGAGCCGGTACCTTATTGCCTGGCACGTATCCCACAGGGTGGGGAAACTCGCGGTAATCTTGCTGCCGGTGGCCGCGGTGAAGCGCGTCCGCTGAGCGATAGCGACTGGGCCATTGCGCGCCGCGTCGGGCCAACACTGAAAGCCAAAGGGCTGATCTTCGTTGGTCTGGATATCATCGGCGATCGTCTGACGGAAATTAACGTCACCAGCCCAACCTGCGTGCGTGAAATTGAAGCGGCGTTCCCGATCTCCATTACCGGTATGCTGATGGACGCTATCGAGAAGCGCCTTGGAAAACAGGATGTTGCAGGCTGAAAAAACCATATCGTTAGCCTGTAAGATCTTCTGATTCAGCGAAAGATTTCAGGCTACAGGCAGGCGATGACGCAGCGAGTACCCGGGAGCATAGTCCTCTATGTGACCGGGTTGAGCGAGGAAATCAACGCCCCTGTCGCCTGAAAGATACACCGCGAGATTCAACGAAAGATTTCAGGCTACAGGCAGGCGATGACACAGCGAGTACCCGGGAGCATAGTCCTCTATGTGACCGGGTTGAGCGAGGAAATCAACGCCCCTGTCGCCTGAAAGATACACCGCGAGATTCAACGAAAGATTTCAGGCTACAGGCAGGCGATGACACAGCGAGTACCCGGGAGCATAGTCCTCTATGTGACCGGGTTGAGCGAGGAAATCAACGCCCCTGTCGCCTGAAAGATACACCGCGAGATTCAACGAAAGATTTCAGGCTACAGGCAGGCGATGACGCAGCGAGTACCCGGGAGCATAGTTCTCTATGTGACCGGGTTGAGCGAGGAAATCAACGCCCCCGCCGCCTGAAAGATACACCGCGAGATTCAACGAAAGATTTCAGGCTACAGGCAGGCGATGACACAGCGAGTACCCGGGAGCATAGTCCACTATGTGACCGGGTTGAGCGAGGAAATCAACGCCCCTGTCGCCTGAAAGATAAAGTTGAATCGACACGGCCTTGCTTTAGCCGCATACTGAATGCTGCTTTTTGAACCAGGAACAGAACCTCTGACAATGAATTTACAGCATCACTTTCTGATTGCCATGCCTGCTCTTCAGGATCCGATATTCCGCCGCTCCGTGGTCTATATCTGCGAATACAACGACGATGGCGCCATGGGTATTATCATCAATAAGCCGCTGGAAAACTTGCAGATTGACGGAATTCTGGAAAAGTTAAACATTATCGCTGAACCGCGCAATCCGGAGATTCGTCTGGATAAGCCGGTGATGCTCGGCGGACCGCTGGCGGAAGATCGCGGTTTTATTCTGCACTCGCCGCCTTCTGACTTTTCCTCCAGCATTCGCATCTCCGATAATACGGTGATCACCACTTCCCGCGATGTACTGGAAACGCTCGGCACGGACAAGCAGCCGGCTAACGTCCTGGTCGCGCTGGGCTATTCCTCCTGGGAAAAGGGTCAGTTGGAACAGGAAATCCTTGATAACGCCTGGCTGACGGCCCCGGCGGATCAGAATATTTTGTTTAAAACGCCTATTGCCGATCGTTGGCGCGAGGCGGCGAAACTGATCGGTATTGATATTGTGACGATGCCCGGTATAGCGGGGCACGCATAATGAGCGGAACATTACTGGCTTTTGATTTCGGTACCAAAAGCATCGGTGTTGCGATCGGCCAACGCATCACTGGTACCGCCCGCCCTCTTCCTGCATTGAAAGTGCAGGACGGTAAACCGGACTGGAACGTTATCGAAAAGCTGCTTCAAGAGTGGCAACCAGAGGCCGTCATCGTCGGTCTGCCGCTGAATATGGACGGAACTGAGCAACCGCTTACCGCGCGCGCGCGCAACTTCGCCAATAAAATTCACGGTCGCTTCGGGGTGAAAATCACTCTGCACGACGAGCGCTTAAGCACGGTAGAAGCCCGTGCCGGACTATTTGAGCACGGCGGGTTTCGCGCCCTGAACAAAGGCAGCATTGATTCTGCCTCTGCGGTAATTATCCTGGAAAGCTACTTCGAGCAGGGCTTCTGAGCCCACAGCCAGGATGATGGCGCCCTCTTCTGCAAAGTGGCGCCATCGCGTTTTCGCCTGTCTTAATACCTAGTGAGGTAAATGTTCATTCGCCCAACTGACTGCCTGAGTGCGGTTTTTTACGCTCAGCTTACGGAAAACATTGTACAGATGCGTACGTACCGTGTTTTCACTGATAAACAGCGCACGCGCAATATCCATATTGGTTGCGCCGCAGCGTAATTCATTGAGAATTTCACATTCACGCTCGGTCAGCGGCGAACTCTCCGTTGGGATCGATGTATGATCCGCGGCATACATCGCCGGGTGCATCACGCTCAATTCAGCCGTCTGTTCGCCATTAAGTACGGCCTTAACGCCCTCAATTAAACGCGATTCATCATCGTCATGGCGGAAAACGCCGTACAGCGCAGGCCACTGAGTCATTTCATAAAGCTCATATTTTTGTGAGCTATTGATAATCAGCAGTCGTGGATTTTCCGCATACGACCGAATAATATCTCGCCACAATCCGTTGAGCTTTTTATTCGATACGGCAATATCAAATAATATTACCGACTCTTTCGGAAGACGCTGAGTTAGCGGTTTGTTAATATTATGAATCGTCACCATAACCGACAAGGTATCGGTCAGGTAAGTGGCAAATGCCTTACTCTGAATTGACGGATGAGTAATAAAAACAATCTGACAAGAATTATGTAAATTACCTGAAAAATTAATCACTTAAAACTCTCCTTAGCAAACACCCACCATCATGGTGGTTAAATGAATTAAACTTAAAATTACAAAAAATTAATAAATTTACATTTTAATACGATATTCCAAAGGAAACATCTTGTTTCCATAAACAGCATAAGTCGAACATATGAAAAGTGTCAAAAGATAATCAGATTTTTTTCTTTGTTATGCGAGGGAAATGTCACCAGAGATTTCACAGAGGCCATTAATTTGACGTAGTCACTTATGCATAATTTATATTCAGCTATAATAACCACAAACATTAATAAAACATTACGATAACAACCCACTGGCATAACAACTGAATATTAAAGCAGCGCTTATAACAGGCCCGCAGCCACACGCTGTTGAAAACTTTGCGTAAAAGTCAGCATTCCGGCTTGTTGACCGGTTTGCATGACTCCTGGTAGCTGATGAGTTTTCCCCTCGCGGATCAAATTCGCCACAGCGGGGGTATTCACCAAAAGCTCGTATAGCGCAACTCTTCCCTCTGACGCGGTCGGCAATAATTTTTGTGCCAGCACCGCACATAAACTTCCCGCTAGCTGGCTACGTATTTGTTCTTTTTCCTGCACGGGGAAGACATCCACCAGACGCTCAATCGCCTGCGCCGCACCTCGGGTATGCAGCGTGGCCATGACCAGATGCCCGGTCTCCGCAGCGGTCAGCGCCAGGCGGATCGTTTCGCTGTCACGCAACTCCCCCAGCAGAATCACATCGGGATCCTGGCGCAACGCCACCCGCAGCGCTGAGGAAAAAGAGGGACAGTCGCGCCCTATTTCACGTTGCTGAATCAGACATCGCTCGCTGTGATGGACAAACTCCACCGGATCTTCAAGCGTCAGAATATGCCCTTCACGCTGCTGGTTGAGATGATTGACCATTGCCGCCAGGGTGGTCGACTTACCGCTGCCGGTGGCCCCGGTCACCAGAATCAAACCGCTTTCTTCATTCAGCAGTTCCGTCAGCGCCGCAGGAACATGCAGCGCCTCAATTCGGGGACAGCTTTCCGGCAACAGGCGCAGCGCTAACGAAATCCCCCGAGCGTGAGCAAATGCGCTGGCGCGAAGGCGCGGTACGCCGACGGGGGCTAAGGCAAAATCCACCTGTCCGTTGGCCTGCCAGTGCGCGCGCTGTTTCTCATCGAGCCACGTATCAAGCCATTTCATGATATCCGGCGTGTGAAATGGCGCCGGCTCAAGCTTTCCCTGCCGACGCCAGCGCGCTGCCGAGGTATTGCACAGGTGTAGATCGGAGACATTATGCTTTACACTAAGGGCCACGATTTCTTCCAGCTCCATAACACATCCTCGGAATATGAACGATATTGCGCATAACCTGGCACAGGTCCGGGACAAAATCTCTGACGCTGCCGCACGCTGCGGCCGCGCTCCAGAAGAAATTACGTTGCTTGCAGTGAGTAAAACTAAGCCTGCGAGTGCGATTGAAGAAGCGATAGCCGCAGGCCAGGTGGCATTTGGCGAAAACTACGTCCAGGAAGGGGTGGAAAAAATCCGCTACTTCCAGGAAGCGGGTGCCTGTTCGCTACAGTGGCACTTTATCGGGCCGCTGCAGTCCAACAAAAGTCGTCTGGTGGCCGAACACTTTGACTGGTGCCACACCGTCGATCGTCTGAAAATCGCCATGCGGCTTAGCGAGCAGCGTCCTTCGCATCTTCCGCCGCTTAATGTCTTGATTCAAATAAACATTAGTGACGAACAGAGCAAGTCTGGCATTCTGCTGCCAGCGCTGGATGCCCTGGCAGCGGATATTGCCGCCCTGCCCAACCTGCGTCTGCGCGGGTTAATGGCTATTCCGGCACCTGAGTCAGAATATGTAAGGCAGTTTGCCGTGGCCCAACAAATGGCTGTAGCATTTGCGCGATTGAAAACGCAATACCCTACGGTCGATACGTTGTCTTTGGGCATGTCGGATGATATGGAAGCCGCAATCGCGGCGGGAAGCACGATGGTGCGCATCGGTACCGCAATTTTCGGTGCGCGCGACTACAGCAAAAATTAAGGAATCTGAGGAACGCCATGAAGACGTTGACTTTCCTGCTGGCAACGGTCATTGAACTCTACACCATGATCATGTTGCTACGCGTCTGGATGCAGTGGGCACGCTGCGATTTTTACAACCCGTTTTCGCAGTTTGTCGTTAAGATCACCCAACCTGTCGTTGGGCCGCTGCGACGCATTATCCCGGCCATGGGCCCCATCGACAGCTCCTCGCTGCTGATCGCCTTTATTCTCTGCGTCGTGAAAGCCATCGTGCTGTTTATGGTGGTCACCTTCCAGCCGATTATCTGGATCTCCGCGCTGCTGATTCTGCTGAAGACCGTCGGCCTGCT
>NZ_JBCNNS010000040.1:0-34590 GCF_039594335.1 Raoultella sp. | reverse complement strand
GAACTGGAGAAACTACCATGATGGAAACAGGCTTACGGGTTGCCCGACAGCTGGATGAGGATTGGCTGAACCAACTGTTGGCGCAGCTTGCAGAATATGGAAAGTTAGCGAATGGCGGCGTCGATCGGCAGGCTTTAAGCGAGGCGGAACTCGATGCTCGGGCCTGGCTTATTGATGTCGCCCGAGATCTGGGGTGTGTCGTCTACCGCGATGCGGCGGCGAATTTATTCTTCCGTCGTCCGGGACGAGCCGTTGTATCGCCCGTCACCACCGGTAGCCACATCGATACGCAACCATCCGGTGGCAACTACGATGGCTGTTATGGCGTGATGGCCGGGCTCGCGTGTCTGAAAGCACTCAATGACGCACAGGTTGTCACCGAACGCCCTATCGAAGTGGTTATCTGGACCAATGAAGAGGGGAGCCGCTTTGCGCCGGGGGCGATGGGCTCCAGCACCTTCGTCGATCCCACGAGATTGTCCGACCATCTCGGCGCGATGGGCGTAGATGGCGTCTTGTTTCGCGATGCGCTGGCAGGCCATCAGGCCCGCTTTGCCGCCATCCCGTTACGCCCGGATCGCGAGATGGCCTGCTTCGTTGAGTTGCACATCGAGCAAGGTCCTGTGCTGGAAAGTCGCGACTTACCGCTGGCCATCGTCAGAGGTATCCAGGGCGTGCGCTGGTATCAGATTACCTGCCATGGGATATCGGCACATGCGGGGACTACGCCGATGAACCTGCGCCAGGATGCGATGACCCTGGCACGTGAACAGCTTGCGATCATTGAACAGGCGATGGGCGACACGGCAGATGAAGAGTTACGGCTGACGTTTGGCCGCTGGCAGGTCATGCCAAATGCCATCAACACCATTCCATCGAACGTACGTTTTACTCTCGATTTTCGCCACCCATCGGCCGAAAGACTGGCCCAGTTCGATGCGGTAATTGCCTCTCTGGCAAGCGAACAGGTAACAATCGAATCACTACTGAATAAAGCGCCGGTCACTTTTGACACGCACATTAATCACGTTTTGAAAGCGGCCGGAAATGCGCTGGGTATCGCTCATATGGAGCTGTTGTCTGGTGCGTTTCACGACGCCATGTATCTGGTCGAACACTGTCCGACCAGCATGCTTTTTGTCCCCAGCCATCAAGGCATTAGCCACAACCCGGCTGAATATACCGATCCTCGTTCACTGGCGGCAGGTGCTCGTACGCTGGCCTGTGCACTGACTGAACTATCCCAATCACTTGAAGGAGTTAAATCATGACTGCAACTGCCCACTACCCAACCTGCTGCGATAAAGACAATGGCGATGCCCTGGGCCTCAACCCGACAGCAACCTCACCGATTTCAGCCGATGGCGCCCCGACGCTAAACGAACTGTATACCATCCCTCCACGCTGTGGACGTGCCGTTTTACTGAAAAAAGGGCAGGTGATTAAGATTATCAATACTCCAGGCAGCCAGGTGTGCGACACGTGGTTTTTCAATACCAGCGATCTCAGCGAGTTTGCTTCCATGGAACATACCCGTGCCTTTATCGACAAAATTATCCCGCAGCCAGGTGATGTGCTAGTGACCAACCAGCGCCGCGCCATCGCCACTCTGCTCACCGATACCTCACCTGGTGTGCATGACACGTTGATCGCCGCCTGCGATCTTTACCGCTATACCAACATGGGGATTACGGAGTATCACGACAGCTGCGCTGACAATATGCGCATGGCGCTGAATGCTATTGGTCTGCGTGCACGGGAAGTGCCGCAACCGCTTAATTTGTGGATGAACACGCCAGTAAATCCTGATTATTCAATTTCCTGGTTGCCAACTGTCAGCAAAGCAGGTGATTATGTAGAGATTCGTGCCGAGCTGGATTGCGTGGTGGTGATGTCCGCTTGCCCACAGGACATTGTGCCGATTAACGGCTGCTCACCGAAAGAAATTCAGTTCGCCGTGATGGAATGATTTCTCTTACCAGGCCTGCATGATGCAGGCCATTGGCAGACTTTAATGAAGCAGACAGATGAAAAAAAACGCTGACATCAAATCTACCGGAACCCCGCTGGGAATGAGGCTGCGCCACGCACGTCTGGTGCAGGAGCTGACCCTCAAGCAGCTCGCGCAAAAGGTGGAATGCTCGGAAAGTCTGTTATCCAAACTGGAAAATGACGCCGCCTCGCCGTCACTGGCGATGTTGCACCGCCTGGCAAAAGCGCTGGAGACCAGTATTGCCGACCTGATGGCTGATGACTGGACGGCCGATCAGCCTGTACTGAAGCCTGAACAGCGAAATCGTAAGCGGTTTTTGCAGCGCAGTAAAAAAGGGGGGATCGAGCTGGAGAACCTGACCTGGCACCATAAAGGCGGATTGCTGCAAGGTAACATTCATATTATCGAACCGGGCGTTGCCAGTGATGGCCTGATTGAGCACCATGGCGAAGAGATGGGCTATGTGCTGGAAGGCGCGCTGGAATTGCGTCTGGGAGAAAACATCTGGATCCTTGAGCAGGGGGATTCGTTCTATTTTCCCAGCCAGATCCCGCATGGCTATCGTAATATCGGCCCCGTTGTCGCCAAAGTTCTATGGGTGAATACGCCAGTCACCTTCTGACAGGGGCAAAAACGATGTCAGAGAACAGGCGTTGGACTCGTTTTGACTGGCCGCCATCGCTCATTTAGCGGGTAATCACCCCCCGTTTAAGTCGCATACTCCACCATTAAGGCATAAGCCTGGACCTGCGTTTAAGGAGTGTCCTGTGCAAAGCAGTGCAGCGATCGCCGCCAGAGACGAGATGGTTCATGTAGTATTTTATTATTTATTCGTGTGTTAGTTAATGCTTAGCATGACAGGAGAGGGGCGACAGGTCGTTGGAAGGACATTCCGGATGATCCGGGACGGCGTGAGAACTGACTGAGGTCTAATCTGACAGTCGACTCCGTGCCACAACGGATATCAATATCACACCCGAGAGTTAGCGGATGGGTACTTGTCACGGTATTAAAAAGTTTCAATTCCATTTATGAAGAAAATATCATACCTTTATCAATCACCTGGCACCGCCCAGTCGCTTAGCTACGGCACCGCCCATCGCTATGCTATTGATTGACAACTACGAGGTTGATCATGCAGCATCCCGTTAAATTTGGTCGTATAGCAGCCGTATTACCTGTCAAGAACATCAATATTTCCAGAGAGTTCTACATCAATGGACTGAATTTCAAAGATGTTTTTGAAAATGGAGACCCTGTGGGCTTCATGATATTAAAGCGTGAAGATGCCGAGCTACATTTGACCCTCCAACCCCA
The DNA here is from genome assembly GCF_039594335.1 of Raoultella sp. Lineage (NCBI taxonomy): Bacteria > Pseudomonadati > Pseudomonadota > Gammaproteobacteria > Enterobacterales > Enterobacteriaceae > Klebsiella > Raoultella sp. The sequence continues at coordinate 31,280 of NZ_JBCNNS010000040.1, read as the reverse complement.
GCACAAAGCGCCTTCCTTTCCTGTCGCGCACCTTCTTGTTGATGACGCAAATGCACTTTATACCCAATGTCAGGTAATTGGTGCCAGGATTATCAAAGGGATACAAGATAAAGATTATGGTGTTCGGGCTTTTGTCTTCGCTGATCCGGATGGAAATCGAATAGACGTCGGACAGATTCTGAGGAAGTAATTAAGGGTAATTTGCTACGCAAATCGGTCGCCAACAAAGGGTGACCGAACTGACAGGTAGAGCACTTTATAAAACCACACGGTATAGCTTGCTCTCCGCTGATTAACACACGGTAATACTAGCAATATCAGTGGTGACTCAATGGCGATCGTCCACGGTTCGCTCTGAGTCGATCCACCTCTTCGCAATGCTGACCGCATTGTGACAGACGCAGACCTGAAATGCTCAATTTTCGGAATACCCTGGCAGTGTTTTCGCTATCGTTACTGACTGTAATTTGTAGATACCGGAGCTCCAGTAGCCTTTGCCTTGACGACGATGCTCTTTCCAACCCATCGATATGAGTTCCCTTGCAATTAGCCGATTCATCACCCCATGCCCCATCAGTAACACCGGGCCGTTTGATATTTTTGCGAACGTTACGAGAATGCCCGCAGCCGGAACTGCGCGTTGTTTTGCTATTTCCAGGCGCTCCGCATTACGGGATAGGCCACATAGCCACATAACGCGGTAAAAAGCAGCCCAGAGGGTTGGGGACAATCTAAAACCAGGCATGGGGTATATCGGCAACTCGGCCTCCCTGAACACCTTATCTATAAGGTCTGGCTCACAGCCTAATGCGTTCAATGAAGAGAGCGCTCTTGGGAGAGGGCTGCTTATATTCTTCGATGCGCTTGATGCTAATGATTTACTCGATTCTGGCGGCACGTCGCTGCCCGTATCAGACAGGTCATATTGTGCGATCCAGTCAGCCATTTCACGGCTCGTGACTCTCGACGAGCCTGTAAGGGTCGGCTTGCCATGACGCATCAGAATAATTTCCATACACCGCTTCTTTTTTGTGATTATTGAGATGCTGGTAGAGTAACGTGGTGAAGGCAGCATGTACTCCCCCCATATTCGGGAGTGATCTTACGCTTTAAATACCTTATCGGGGGAAGAACAAGATAAACAGAATCATGAAATAGCGCGCAACAGGGTCAACATCCCCCTTCATTAAGGATAGCGTTGCATCGACCCATTGAACTCACAGCCAGAAGCAGACATTGCAGTGAGTAACTTGTTGTTTTATTCATCCAATTAATGAATTGTAATATGCAATGAAATCAGCAGCCCTGGACTAACAGACTCAATGACACCATTATTCCTTCATAAATATCACGGGCTAGGTAATGATTACCTGGTATGCCATCGTTCTGTTGCTGAACAACTGAGCAACGAGCAAATTCGTATCCTGTGCCATCGCCACTATGGTGTAGGAGCCGACGGTCTGCTGATCGACAGTGGCGATCAAGACAACCCAACTCTGCGCATTATCAATCCGGACGGCTCCGAAGCCGAGAAAAGTGGTAACGGCCTACGTATATATGCACGTTATCTTTTTGATATTGGTCGTGTCGGTCATCAGCCATTTTTAGTGCACACCGCGGGCGGTGACGTACATTGCACTGTGCATAACGATTTTCATCAGATTAGCGTGGAAATGGGACGGGCTAATTTCAATCCAACGGCATTGCCTGCCTTAGTTAATTTGCCTGAGGCGTTGAATTATCCATTGAAGCTGGCGGATGAAACCCTGTCAGTATCGCTGGTCTCAATGGGCAATCCTCATTGCGTCGTACTCGTTGATAAGCTCGATTTGGCGCAGGTTCATCGTTTAGGACCACAAATTGAAAATCATCCATTGTTCCCCAGACGCACCAATGTGCAATTCGTGGAAGTTGTCGATCGCCATACGCTGAGGATTGGTATCTGGGAGCGGGGCGCCGGGTTTACTATGGCATCCGGTAGCAGCAGTTGCGCGGCTGCCTGCGTAATGCGCCGGTTAGGTCGGGTTGATGATCGTGTTGACGTCAACATGCCCGGTGGGCAGTTGCAAATTACCTTCAGGGCGAATTTTCACGTCTGTATGCGTGGCCCGGTACATAAAATCGCCAGCCTGGTGGTGGATAAAGACTGCTTTGTCGGTGGCGGCGATGCCTTCACTGGACATCCAGGAAATGCTGGCCTGTCAGCCTAAGAAGTATGCACACGGACAAAATTCCCCTGCGTTCCATTTTTCCGTTGAGCCCAACGTGAACATCCGCTCCTCACAGACCTTCAGCAGCCCATAGCTGTCTGCCCTGGGCGAGGCGCGGAAGCTCATGCCAGACATTCTATCTCAGGAAGCAAGAAACAGCCTGGTTATAAAGTTAATGATGTAATGAGTTATGAGTCAGAAATTGCGTAATGGCGTCAACTACCCCTGGGGCCAGTGGTAGAGATGCGTTTGTATAAGCTGCATTATTCTCACGCCTGTCGTCCGAATTAACCTTTTTAAGAACGTGGTTTACATCTGGCAAAAGAACAAGAGTTGCTTTGGGATTCGCTGACTTAAGCTTTCGGGCATCATTTTCCGTTACCTGGAGATCGCGTTGCCCCTGCAATATCAGAACTGGTTTCGTCACACTGGCTATTAGATGGCTTGGGTTAAAGGCAAAAATATCGATAAGAAATCCCTGAACTGCCGGATGAAATATCCTTTGCAGAGCAGGGTGCATGTCCTGAACATTAGTACGTCTGTTATGTTCTAACTCATTGATAACGAAGAGCGCATCGTCCAGCAAGATTGCATTTTCCGGATTGGCCTTAAGCTGATATCTTAACACTTCCCCCAGAGGGCACGATGGTGTTGCAACCACAATTAAACCAAATACATCACGTTCCTTAACCGCAGCCAATGCCACGATCCCCCCCTCACTGTGCCCGAGAAGCCAGATACACGGGCTTTTCAGATACTGTTTCAATACCGTTATCCAGGAACGAACATCTGCAACATAATCATTGATTGTCACAGCGTTTGCGTCCGCTACCGCCGCTGAACTGGCAAACATTCCGCGCTTGTCTACTCGCAATGTTGCGATGCCTTTTAACGCCAGATTTTCCGCAAGAAGTCGATAAGTTGAAGCATTAACGCCAAGCGGATTATTACCGTCCCGGTCAGTTGGCCCGGAACCAGGAATAATCAGAATGACATTTTTGGGATTCGGGGATGGGCTAAGTAAAGTGCCTTTGAGAGAGCCTTGCGGGCCTGGCGCCTCCAGAAATGTTTCATATGTACTTTTATGCATAATTAAATGAGCCGTATAAAGTATGGGTATGAAAATTTTAAAGTTTTAAATAAATGGACTAAGATGTTCAACATTATTTTCCTTTATAATCAATAGACTGTTAACTTAATTTAGCCGATGGAAACATCATATGCCTTTTATATTGTCCCGATATTAATCATTGTAACGCCAAATTGTCAGCGGATTCTGTTCATTTCACTCACGTAGCGTTCAACAGCGTCTGCTGTTGCTCAGAGCAGACTACACCCAATTAGCGCCGTTAATTTCTGCCCGATGTTCCGTAACGGCGGGGAAACAATGTGAAATCCATTGATGTGCTGTGCCGTAGGTTGAGGCGGGGCAAGATATCCGCAGGGTAAATATGCCACCATGCCGCTGGCACCCATGAAGGAACCCGATGCGCCGAACGAAGAGCAGCGCCAGGCGTGGATGTATTGCCACCCCGTGCGCGCAACATCCGACAGCGCCCAGGAACGCTATGCCGCGTAGCCTCAACCAGATTATGACCAACCATGCTTACCGCATGGCGAAAGTGTGCCAGGCTCAACTGGTGCAGTTTGTAGCGGGGGAACCAATGGGTGAGCGACGACCTGATACAGGAAGCACAGCTAAAATGCGATATTTAGCGAGCAAACCTTAGTCCAGACTACCCTGGGAACCGCGTGGATAACGCAAAATATCTAACGCCAGGCCAGTGTTATCTCTGACTACATCGTTACTCAGCCAAATATCCCCCATCAACAGGATAAACACCCCCGGTACAGAACCCTGATTTTTCTGACAATAAAAATAATATAAAATCAGCCACTTCGGTCATGGTTGCCATTCTTTTCATCGGGTGGCTGTTTGAGAACACACTGATGATACGTTCAGGAAGTTCGTTGATGCGTGGCGTACCGACATAACCCGGTGCAACCGCGTTAACCCGTATACCTTTACAGGCAAATTCCAGCGCTGCGCTTCTGGTTAAACCGATGATGCCGTGCTTTGCAGCAGTGTAAGGTGCCAGCCCGGGTATACCTGCTAATCCATTGACTGCGGATAAATTCACTATTGATCCTCCCCCCGATTTTAACATCGCTGGTATTTCGTATTTCATACAGTAAAAGACGCTACTGAGTGTGTTTGATATAACTTTATTCCAGTTGTCTACGGTCTGCTCTGTTATTGTTTTATTATGTTCACCGGTGGTGCCTGCATTATTTACGGCATAATCAAGCCTGCCGAAATGATCTACGGCATGATTAATCATGCTGCTGACTTGTTCAGGGTCTGCAACATCACATTCTATGCCAATCGCCGTTTTTCCATCTGATGATAACGATCTGGCATTTTGTCTGGCCTCATGTAATGACCTGGATACAATGATTACACTGGCGCCATGTCGGTGTAATTGCCCCGCGACCTCTTCACCAATACCCGTGGTACTGCCCGTTATTAATGCAACTTTGTTATGAAAATTCATACCCTCTCCTGTAATCATCCTGGTGCCTTTTCTACAGAAGCGTACATGATAGTTGCGACAATTTTTGTCAGTACTCGCTGTCCAGACTGATACCTTCTGCCTCCCTCCATCTTTTCAACAAGATAGCTCTACTTTCTTTGTAAGTGGTGGTCAGTACAGAGATTTTTTTTATTCTGTCTGTTCTGAAATGACGAAAATCGTTTCTCATCTCACACCATCCTGCAAGTAGCCAGCATGACTCCATATATACCAGGGCAACTGGCCATATGACACGGGAAGATACGGCATTATTTTTATCGGAGTAGGTGATATTGATTTTTTTTCTTTCATTGATTGAATTACGTATATCACCAAAGCCCCAACACTCTCTTTCCATCGGGCCTGTCAGATATGACGGGTATTCAATATGTTCCTTCAATCGCTCAGGAATAACGGCGTGTATTTTGGCAATGGCTTTTTTGGCATTTTTTTTAAAGTCAGCATCCGTGTTGTGACACACCCAGTTCAGACCAAGTGTAAGGGCATTAATCTCCTGCGGAGTGAATATCAGTGGTGGCAAATGATAATCAGAATTAATAATATATCCAATCCCGGCACTCCCATCGATACATACCCCCTGTTCCTGGAGTGTTTTTATATCCCTGTAAACCGTGCGCACACTTATATTTAAGCTTTCGGAAATCATCAGTGCAGTTACCGGATATCGGTGAGCCCGTAATATCTCGAGTAATTGAAGAAGCCTTTGTGTTCGGGTCATAGCTGTTTCGTCTCCCTTATCCTGATGACCATTGGTCGGAATGTATTAAATTCGCGTGCGACAGTATTCACTCAGTTTCCGGCATTCACCCGCCAGCCAGAGTCACGGTATTTCTCGACGCATTGCGTGAGTTCATCGGATCCCCTGCAAAATGGTCAACACTTCGCTGTTAGCGATGAAGAAAAGCCTACATTGAGTACCAGCAGTCCAGAAGGGCGACGTCGCGATCTTTTCTCGTCGGGAAGCCGGCTTTCTGGTTACGGACGCTTTACGATTTTGCACGTTTGCTTCGATTTTTCTGTCCCCGGTGGCGTTTTCCTGCTATTCCGGCAAGTCGTCTAAACGTCGGACAGTCCATATGCGATAAGAAAGGGCAACTGGCTACGTGAAGCAGCGTGTCGCGCAGGGCTGTCAGGTCGTTGATTGTGTCGTTCAGCTCCCGGGCTTTCGTATTGCAGAGGGCCCGCGAAATTTCAGGTTTCCCGTCTCTGCCAAACATTTCCGCGATTTCATTAAGCGAAAAGTTTGCCGCCTTACCCATAATAATCAGGTTAAGCCGTAGGAGCACCTCAGGGGAATATTGTCTCCGTAGTCCCCGACGGGCAACAGCAGAAATCAGACCTGTTTCTTCGTAATAGCGCAGGGCTGACGGGCTGATTCCGCTTGCCTTCGCAACTTCGCCAATATCCAGAAGTTTCATGATGACCCCAACGATTGCTACAGAGAAAAGTCTCTGAATGAAGATGAATATCCGTCATCAGGTTACTGAAAAACGGGCGTTGACTTCAAGTTGACTTGAAGTGGTAAGGTTCACCAGAATTGACCTGACCAGGAATGAGCATCATGAAAACTGATGAGAAAACAAAGCGTTACCGTAACACAGGCATCACTGTGACACTTTCTCTGGCAATGCTTCTGGCTTCGCTGGGGACCAGTATTGCGAATATTGCCTTACCGACCCTGGTACAGGCTTTTATGGCTCCGTTTGAGCAGGTTCAGGCAGTTGTCGTGGTCTACCTTGTCGCGCTGACCCTCTCAGCGGTCATTGCGGGCGGACTCGGTGACAGATTTGGACTAAAGCGGATGCTGGTAACGGGGCTGATGTTATTTGCAGTCGCTTGTCTGCTTTGCGCGGTTATGCCAGACCTGTGGTTGCTGGTTGGCGCACGGGGAATGCAGGGCGTCGGGGCCGCTTTTCTGATGACGCTGTCGATGGCGCTTATGCGTCAGGAAGCAGGCAGTGCATATCTCGGAAGAGCAATGGGTATCCTGGGAACCCTATCCGCGCTGGGCACGGCGCTGGGGCCATCGCTCGGCGGTTTATTGCTCCCCCTCACAGGCTGGCGCGGTATCTTCTGGATTCAGGTTCCTCTGGCAGTGCTCACCCTGATTCTGGCTGTCACAGTATTACCCGGCGAAACGGTTAAACGTAAATTCGCAGGTTCTGATTTCAAGTCTGCCCTGAGCAGGAAAATTATCAGCAGTCTGTTCGTCAATGTGCTGGTGGCCGCTGTGATGATGACCACGTTGGTGATCGGACCGTTTTTTCTCAGTTCGGGCCTGGGTATGAACAGCATACACGTCGGTCTTGTGATGGCCATTGGCCCTGTTATCTCAGTATTTAGTGGGATCCCGTCAGGCTGGCTCGTCGACAGACTGGGGAGTTGTCGTATCGTGGCGGCTGGAATATCCCTTCTGGCTGTCGGTACCTTTCTGTTAGCCTGGCTGCCGCAAATAACGGGCGTTTCCGGGTATATCATTTCACTGGTCGTGCTGACGCCAGGCTATCAGCTTTTCCAGGCGGCGAATAACACGGCGGTATTGTCTGATGTTCCTGATGACAGGCGCGGCACGGTTTCAGGGCTGCTCAGCCTCTCCCGTAACACCGGCCTGATTACAGGGGCTTCTGTTATGGGAGCCGTATTTGCGCACCTGGTGGGAACGCATGACTTCGCGCACGCTTCCGCAGAAGCTATCCGTACCGGGATGGGGGGCACCTTTCCGTTGGCGGGCATACTCATGTTGGTCGCCGTTGCTGTGGTTTTCCTCAGTTTATTTAACCGAGATTCGGGGGGCGCTCAACCCCATAACCGTTTATAAATTTTTCGCCCAGGGAATCAGATGGCTAAAATCTGTGTGCTGATCCAAGGACGTGATACAAAAAAGTGGCTGCGTCCGGGACATTATTTCGATAGGTTAAAAACCTAAACCAGATCGATTCCCATGGAGCTAAAAAAATAAAAATGATGATTTACGATGTCTTTGGCAGGCACATCGGGGTTCAGCGTAAAGACGCGCGTTGGCTGGTTTATCGTGTTGATTTGACAGAGCGGAAATCATCCCGACTCTATGACGTCATCATTCCTGATGAGCTCAGTGAAGCCGAAATACCCGGCTGGTTGGGTGATATTTTTCACGAAGCCGCCAACGCCCGTCATCCCGAGGTAAAGAGGATTCAATAAGCCGTTTTGACCATAATCAGGCCGCTTTGGGCCTGACGCGGACTCCCTCAACCAGTGAGTGCCGACATGAGTTTCATTCCGCACGTCGCAATTCGCGAAGTAACAGGTCCAGCGCGTTAATGCCCTTTGTCAGCCCGCGTCTTGCTTTCATCTCCGTCGGCAATTCAGAATGCCGCTTCTGTCAGGCTACCGCAAATCAGCAAAGCCAATCCCTCCGGATCGACGTCTTCAACGACGCCTTGCGGAATCAGATTGCGGATCAGGCACCGCACAGATTCTACACAATGACGTTGTGATTCCGGTGAAGAACCGCCCAGTACCGCTTTGGCATCACGCAATACAATGCGTTGGAATTCAGGTTCCAGCGCTATCTCCAGGTAAGCCCGACAACGGGGGCAAAAGCCTTCCCATGGATCCGCTGCAGGACTGGAAATTGTCTGCAGGCGTTGAGCTATCTCGTCATCGAACGTCTCCACAACTGCCTTCGCACAAGGCTGTTACCATAGTTAGTCAATCTGCAAGGAATAACTAACCTTCGAAAAAACCATCTGTTTGGGTGGTTTTTATTTTATATAACAATGTATTACAACTATAACGGGTAGGATCTCAAGAGGCCCCTGCACATGGCCAGTATTTGGACTGCAATTTCTTTCATCCAATATGCGAGTTTGTATCAATCTCAGGGAATCCATGACTCCCTTTGTTCATGCCCAGCCAACAGGCATCTTTATATGTATGAGTCAAATACATATTTATTGCCACTAAACCCATGGTTATTAGTAGTGGCCGACGTAGTTGCGGCTTTTCTTGCCGCCGTTATTGTCGAGATCGTGACTGGCGGAAAAATAGAGCAAATCGCTGAGTGAAAAGGGATTGTCCAGTGACAGCGTCACGCCTCCCTGGTAGCGGCCAGTGGTTTCCGTGCCTGAATCGTCCAGCGACAGCCCCAGTCGCCACATTTTCGCTTGCTTGCGGGTAATGACGATATCGCTCTCACCGGGATTGTCGCCGGGCACAATTTCCATACTGGCCTCAACAGTGGGCAGGCGCTGGAGATTTTCCAGCCCTGTTCGATATCGCGCAGATCGAGCAAATTGCCCTCATGCGCCGGAAAGGCGCTGTATAGACGGATATAGTCGTCGCTCTGCCCCGTCAGCCGTACGTGGCGCACGTAGCCCGGCATAATTGTCAGTTTCAGCGTCCCGCTTTTCAAATCCTGCGAGGGGGCCAGGGTGATCCAGCCATGATCGACCAGCCGGTTTTGCAGGGTGCTCATCAGCAGGTTGATTCCTTTGCCCCCCAGACAATGCCCTTGCGCCTGGTCGGCGATGCGCTGCAGCGGCAGCCAGCGGGGGAGCGCATCCTGGCCGCTCAATGCCACGCGGTGAATGGGAAAGCAGGGCGTTTCCGTCGGGAAGGGAATTTGACCGAAGCCGGAGGCGGGCCCGGCAAGTGCCGTGACCCGCCCCGTCCGGCGGCCATGACCTGCGGAAAACCACCGGTCATGGGGGAGCGATAATTATTGCAATGCTGCCAGCTCATCTGCGGTCAGTGCAACGTTTTGCAGCGTACCCGATTCCGCCGACTGTACCGCCGCTTCTAATACTGCCATTACCGCCAGCGCCTGAAGCGGCTGGACCGGATTCTCGATCTTGCCGGTTAACGCATCGCGCACGTTAATATAGTACTGACGCTGATCGCCCTGTGGGGTGGGGATTTCGCGCGGCTGTGAGCTGGCATCAAACACCACCAGGTTGTCGTCATCATGCCCCCAGCTTTCGCTGCCTGGAACCACCCCGGCCAGCAACTGGCTTTCCTGCTGGTCGGCTCGCCGCTTAACGACGCTGCCTTGATCTCCGTGGACGGTAAAGCGCGATACGCCACCGGCCACCAGCATGCTGCAGTGTAAAATCACCTTATGCTGCGGGTAGTTTAAGACGACATGCGCCCAGTCATTAATCTCGGCCCCCTGGCGCAGGGTGGCGATATTGCCCTGTACCGACTGCGGCAGGCCGAACAGCTGTAAAGCCTGGTCGATCAGATGCGGCCCCAAATCGAACCATAATCCGCTGCCGGGGACATTTTGTTCTCTCCAGCGCACGCGAACTTCCGGACGGAAGCGGTCAAAATGCGACTCAAAGTGCTTAACGTTGCCGATAAGACCTTGTTCGATAACCTGTTTAATGCCGAGGAAATCGCTGTCCCAGCGGCGGTTGTGGAAGACCGAAAGCAGCAGATGTTTCTCTTGTGCCAGCGCAATCAGTTCGCGGGCTTCCTGCATATCCAGCGTAAACGGTTTATCCACTACCACATGTTTCCCGGCATTCAGCGCCAGTTTGGCTAACGGGGCATGCGTGGCGTTGGGGGAGGCGATCACCACCAGATCAATGTCCGGGTGTTGAACGGCCTGTTCTGGCGATCCGATGACGGTGACATCCGGCAGGTCGCGCTTCACCTTCTCTTCGTCACCGGACGCAACGACTGCCAGCGTGAGTCCTTCCACTGACTGAATCAGCGGGGCGTGAAACGTTTTGCCGACGAACCCATAGCCGATCAGCGCAATATTCATGTTTTTACCTTCACCAGCGATGACTTTATTCATTACCCTCTCCACGTTATTGAGCGTCAGCAATGTTGACCTGCAGCGCGCTAGTATCCCCGAGCTCTTCCCAGGGCTTGTCTAAAAATAACTGATGTATGTCTGTTAATTCGGCCACCAGATGTGGCTCACAGTGGTTCAACTTTAGATGATCGGCGACCAGCCAGTGCGCGGTACTTGCCGCCAGCATCGCGCGTTTGATTTCCGCATCGGCCTCCTGGCTGGCGCTTAAACCGAATTGCGCATGGATGGCGCAGGCGCCAAGGATTGCGATATCGGCGCGATAGCGCGTCAACAATGCCAGGGTGGCGCTACCGGCAAACAGCCGCTGTCGCACATCCCATGTTCCCCCCAGCACGATCAGTTGGATATCCGGGCGGGTGCTGAAATGCGCGGCAATATCTAATGAAGGGGTGATGACCGTCATCGGGCCTTGAATCTGGGTAGCGACGGCCAGAACAGTACTGCCGGCATCCAAAAAGAGGGTCGAACCGGCGGGTATTTTGCTGGCAACCATACGCCCTAAACGTTGTTTAGTCTGCGGTAACAGGGCATTCCTGCCCTGGCGGTTCATCGCAGAAATATCGAGTGCGATTGCGCCGCCGTGGTTCTTCTGCGCCAGCCCCTGCTTTTCAAGATCGGCCAGATCGCGACGCAGAGTGTCTGCGGAAACCTGCAGCTTTTCTACCAGCTCGCTGATGCTGACTTGCCCATTCTCACTAATAAGATCAACCAGGTACTTTTGTCTGGCGGTTTTATGCATGGTGATGAAATCCTGCAAAATGCTGCAATAACTTGCATAATACTGCATTTTGCAGGAAAAGAAATCTTTCTGCACTTTGTTCAGGAGAGGAGCAGAGGCACTGCTCGTTCGGGTGGCGCAACACAACGGGCTGCTGACCACCATGCGACGACCTTGTTGCCAGTCAATATACGCGCGATGGTGAAACTTTTTTAAGGGGCGGCTTGCAAAACGGCAACGCCTGTCTACGCTTATTCCTGCTCATAACAATGAAGGAGATAAAGCATGTGTACAAATTTGCACGACAACGCGCGTCAGTACGCAGAAGAGAAAAAATGAACGGCTCCTGCTGGCCTGCCGTCCCGCCGGTACTCATTCTGGCGGTGGTTCATTCAGCGGGCTGGACGTACTCTTGTGAAACGCACTCATAACCCGCCGCCGGCGGGTTCTTTTTTTATTCATTTTCCCCTCCGATTTTCATCAGCGAATTCAGCACCCTGCTGACTTTACCCCTTGATTAACCGATGTGTCAGGCTAGACTAGCAAAAATAAGCACTAACTGACGGAGGTCTGGTGGACGCCATTAAGGGATCGGAATTGAACGTGCCGGATGCGGTTTTTGCATGGCAATTCGACGGGCAGGGCGGAGTGAAGCCGCTGACTGACACTGACGCTATTGATAAGGATCACCCCTGTTGGTTGCATCTGAATTATACCCACGCCGATAGCGCCGAATGGCTGGCATCGACGCCGCTGTTACCTAACAGCGTCCGCGATGCTTTAGCCGGCGAAAGTACACGGCCTCGGGTCAGCCGGGTGGGGGACGGGACGTTAATTACGCTGCGTTGCATCAACGGCAGTACCGATGAGCGGCCGGACCAGCTGGTGGCAATGCGCCTGTATATGGACGAGCGCTTAATCGTCTCCACCCGCCAGCGTCGCGTGCTGGCGCTGGATGATGTGCTCGGCGATCTGCGTGAGGGGACCGGGCCGGTGGACTGCGGCGGCTGGCTGGTGGATATTTGCGATGCGCTGACCGACCATGCCAGCGAATTTATCGAGCAGTTGCATGACCGGATTATCGACCTTGAAGATAATCTGTTGGATCAGCAGGTGCCGCCGCGTGGCTTTCTGGCGCTGCTGCGCAAACAGCTGATAGTGATGCGCCGCTATATGTCTCCGCAGCGCGATGTTTATTCCCGTCTTGCCAGCGAGCGCCTGCCGTGGATGAATGACGATCACCGTCGGAGAATGCAGGATATTGCTGACCGGCTGGGGCGGGGCCTGGATGAGATTGACAGCTGTATTTCCCGTACGGCGATTATGAGCGATGAGATCGCCCAGATTATGCAGGAGGCGCTATCGCGGCGTACCTATACGATGTCGCTGATGGCGATGGTGTTTCTGCCCAGCACCTTTTTGACCGGTCTGTTTGGCGTCAACCTGGGCGGGATCCCTGGCAATGCGTGGCATTTAGGTTTTTCTATTTTCTGCATAATGTTAGTCGTTCTCATTGGCGGTGTTACATGGTGGTTACATCGTAGTAAATGGTTGTAAATAATCGTTTTTTATCGTCGTCAGTAACGCGAAAATCCGGGAATGTTTGAGCGAAATCAATAAACCCTCTCCCTATTCGGGGCAATATCTCTCTCGCAGGTGAATGCAACGTCAAGCGATGGGCGTTGCGCTCCATATTGTCTTACTTCCTTTTTTGAATTACTGCATAGCACAATTGATTCGTACGACGCCGACTTGGTTAAGTCGGCTTTTTTTTGCTCTCTGGTTAGCAGCTTCTACGCTTAATGGGTATACCCGCTTATTCCCGGGAGGACCACTATGCGCTATCAGCCCCTGACATCCATCCCCATCTCGCCCGAACCTAACGATCCCACACCGGTACCCGACCCCCGGCCGCGGCCGCATCCATTGCCTGACCCGCCGCAGGATGATGAGCCGATTAAATTGTCGCATCGCAGGCGCAGATCTGCGAGGATACGCGCCTGCCCTTTGTGTGCCTGTTAATTCGAGAAAAAATTGTGATCGCTTTTTCAACACTGAACGTCTTACCCGCTGCCCAGCTCGCCAATCTCAATGAGCTGGGTTATCTCACGATGACCCCTGTGCAGGCCGCGGCCTTGCCCGCGATTCTGGCGGGTAAAGATGTACGCGTTCAGGCCAAAACCGGTAGCGGTAAAACAGCGGCATTTGGTCTGGGGCTGCTTCAACACGTTGATGCGACCCTGTTCCAGACACAATCTCTGGTACTGTGCCCGACCCGCGAGCTGGCCGATCAGGTCGCGGGTGAGTTGCGTCGTCTGGCGCGCTTTTTAGCGAATATTAAAATTTTGACCCTGTGCGGCGGGCAGCCTTTTGGCGCACAGCGCGATTCGCTCCAGCATGCGCCGCATATCATCGTCGCCACGCCGGGGCGTTTGCTGGATCACCTGCAAAAGGGCACGGTATCGCTGAATGCGCTGCAGACGCTGGTGATGGATGAAGCCGACCGGATGCTGGATATGGGCTTTAGCGAGGCCATCGATGAGGTGATTCGCTTTGCCCCGGCCGAACGTCAGACACTGCTGTTCTCCGCCACCTGGCCGGACGCGATCGCGGCGATCAGCGGGAGGGTGCAGAACAATCCGTTAACCATTGAGACCGATTCCGTCGACGCGCTGCCGGCAATTGAGCAGCAGTTTTTCGAAACCTCCCAGCGCGGAAAAATCCCGCTGCTGCAAACGCTGCTCAGCCAGCATCAGCCGGCTTCTTGCGTGGTGTTTTGCAACACCAAAAAAGATTGTCAGGCGGTCTGCGATTCGCTGAATGCCGCAGGGCAGAGCGCGCTGTCGCTGCATGGCGATCTTGAACAACGTGATCGCGATCAGACGCTGGTGCGCTTTGCCAACGGGAGCTCTCGCGTACTGGTCGCCACCGATGTTGCCGCGCGCGGCCTCGATATTAAATCGCTGGAGCTGGTGATTAACTACGAGCTGGCCTGGGATCCGGAAGTCCACGTTCACCGTATCGGCCGTACTGCCCGCGCCGGTGAGAGCGGTCTGGCTATCAGCCTCTGCGCGCCGGAAGAGGCGCAACGCGCCAATATCCTGGCCGAAATGCTGCAGCTGAAGCTGAACTGGGTGAACGCGCCGACCAACGGCACTATCAAACCGCTTGACGCAGAGATGGCGACGCTGTGTATCGATGGCGGGAAGAAAGCGAAAATGCGCGCTGGCGATGTGCTTGGCGCATTGACCGGCGATATGGGCTTTGACGGCGCTGATATCGGCAAGATTAACGTCCATCCTGCGCATGTCTATGTCGCGATTCGCCAGGGCGTGGCGCAGAAGGCCTTTAAGCAGTTGCAAAACGGCAAGATCAAAGGCAAAAACTGCCGTGTCCGCCTGCTGAAATAAGCGATAACAGCGCGTCTCAGAGGTGACTCTGAGACGCCGTGAGGTTACTTCACTTCCACCACGTTCAGACGCAGTTCATCCAACCGCGCGGCATCGTCTTCCGGCTGCCAGGTGGCAGGCTGCAGCGGAATCTCTTCCCGGTCAAATGCCAAATCGCCGCCGTCAACCACGGCTGAGTTGTGGTTAATTCCTTTAAAGTCAAACAGGTTAATGTCGCTCAGATGAGACGGCACGACGTTCTGCATGGCGCTGAACATGGTCTCGATACGGCCTGGATAGCGTTTGTCCCAGTCGCGCAGCATATCGGCAATCACCTGGCGCTGCAGGTTAGGCTGCGAACCGCACAGGTTGCACGGGATGATCGGGAAGCCTTTCGCCTGTGAAAAACGTTCAATATCTTTTTCACGGCAGTATGCCAGCGGGCGGATCACGATGTGTTTACCGTCATCGCTCATCAGTTTCGGCGGCATGCCTTTCATTTTGCCGCCGTAGAACATGTTCAGGAACAGCGTCTGCAAAATATCGTCGCGGTGATGGCCGAGGGCAATCTTGGTCGCGCCCAGTTCGCTTGCGGTCCGATAAAGGATACCGCGACGCAGGCGTGAACAGAGCGAACAGGTGGTTTTGCCTTCAGGAATCTTCTCTTTGACGATCCCGTAGGTGTTTTCTTCGACAATTTTATACTCGACGCCCAGTTGCTCCAGATATTCCGGCAGAATGTGCGCGGGGAAACCCGGCTGTTTCTGATCGAGGTTGACCGCGACCAGTGAGAATGAAAT
The DNA here is from genome assembly GCF_039594335.1 of Raoultella sp. Lineage (NCBI taxonomy): Bacteria > Pseudomonadati > Pseudomonadota > Gammaproteobacteria > Enterobacterales > Enterobacteriaceae > Klebsiella > Raoultella sp. The sequence goes on along the minus strand of NZ_JBCNNS010000040.1, from coordinate 15,766 downwards.
CGGCGCGCTTTTCTGCAGGCTGCGCAGGATTTCCAGCATGGTGTAGCTATCTTTACCGCCGGACAGGCAAACCATAATCCGGTCGCCGTCTTCGATCATGTTGAAATCGGCAATGGCTTCGCCGACGTTACGGCGCAGGCGCTTTTGCAATTTATCGATGTTGTACTTTTCTTTTTTGCTAATTTCTTGATTCTGCAGCATTTAATAATAGCTCAATTCATGGTGTGGCACACGCACTCTGCTCGCAGCATGGCGGGTGATCGCAATTAATGACGTCGGACCTTGATGAGTCTAAGTCTGTGGCGTGTATGGTACGGATTCGCGGTGGGGATGTCAGCACATTTCAGGTAGTTTTGCCTGACAGAGATTGCGATAAAAAGCCCGCCATCGCGGCGGGCTGAAGGGGTTAACGCACAACCAGGACGGAACAGTCGGCATGACGAACCACGGCGGCGGCGTTGGAGCCGAGCAGATAGGTCGTGATATCCGGGCGGTGAGAGGCGATAATCACCAGATCGGCCGGCAGCGTTTTCGCCAGCTCCAGAATGTTATCCTTCGGCGAACCTTCCTTAACATGGAAATGCACCCGATCTTCAGGAATGGCGAACTGAGCGACGATCTCTTTCAGGCGCGTTTCTGATTCCGCTTTAAACTCATCCATCGGCGGGAGTTCGGTGGTATAGGCCATCCCCAGCGAAGCGTAATAGGGCAGGGATGGAATCACGGTCAGAAAGTGTACTTCGGCATCATCAATACGCGCTTCCGCCTCAACATGACAGACAACACGTTGTGTTAACTCTTTATCAGAAATATCAATGGGTACAAGAATTATTCTGGCCATAAAACCTCCTGTTTAAGTAACCGCTTAAAGTGTACGTCATTTGGCGGCGCGATGTACCTTGACGGGTCACATTTTAGCGTGAGTTACCCGGCGTTCGGTAAATTTCCCTTTGATGACGCCATCATAAAAACGCCCTTTAGACACCACCTGCAAAAAATGGCGATAAATGCGCTCGGGCACCTTCTCATAGCGCAGCGTGATACCGTCGTGAAAGCGGATTTCGAGGATGCCAGAAACTTCGTCATAGGCGATGGAGGCGATTCGGGATGATTTTACAGGTTGATGTTGCATGACAGGCGTCCTTTACGACAGGCTTTAGCGGTAATATATCATTTATCGGGTAAGGGTTTTAATACGCCAGGTATATTGTTTTGATTTGGTTGATATCGTTGGCAAGCCTGCTCCTCAGCTCAGCTCAGCTCAGCTCAGTCCAGCCAGCGGCGATGAACTGATCGCCAGAAGTGCTGTGACTTTATATAAACGTTAGCCTCTTTGTCCTGGTTTTAGAACCGATTGTGGGAATAATATTCTGCGTGAGGGAATAAATTATAGCCATGTCTCTATATTCAGCGAAACGGTTTTCATCATCGAGTACGCACAATAATTTACTCTTCGCTGGCAGGTAAAATTATCTCTGGATTTTATTTCGCTTGTCGGGTTAATACGCAGGATTGGTGGCTAATGGCGGGGGAATTACCAATCCCAGCATTTAATGTAACGTTGTTTTTATCTTAACCTATTGATAAAAATGATTAATGATATTGGCTTACGAGATGGGGAGCATTCTTCTTTACGTTTATAGCTTTTGTGAATGCATTAAGCGAAAGTATGACAAATAAAAATTATACATCGCGAGGCGACAGGTGTATTCTGCGTGGGCTATATGCCTTTTGTTATTGTCAGCTTTTATTATGATCGTCACATATTATATTCACGCATGATATTATTTTGACGATAAAAATGACAAGCCCGAATGAATATTCGGGCTTTTTTTGGTTATGTTGAAAATTGACCGGTTAACTCTCGGTTGCCGGTTTCTCCGCTTTGCCGGCCATCTGGGCCAGGAAGTCATAGCGTTTTTGCAAATCCGCCGCCGCATCCTTCCACAACTGCTCCGCGACCTCGGGCTGCTGGGAATTGAGGCGACGGAAACGTTGCTCGTTAAGCAGCGTTTCGGCCAGCGCGTCAGACGGTGGGCGAGAGTCCAGTGCCAGCGGCAGTTTGCCTTCATCCGCACGACGAGGATCGAAGCGGTACAGCGGCCAGAAGCCGGTGGCCGTGAGCTGACGCATCTGATCGTGGCTGAGTGCCAGGTCGTAACCGTGCTCTTCACACGGGCTGTAGGCAATAATCAGCGACGGCCCAGGATAAGCTTCCGCTTCCTGAATCGCTTTCACCGTCTGGTTCAGCTGCGCGCCCAGCGAAATTTGCGCCACGTAAACATGCCCGTACATCATCATACTGACGCCGAGGTCCTTACGCGTTTTACGCTTGCCGTGCTCACCAAACTTGGTGACCGCGCCGAGCGGTGTCGCCTTCGAAGCCTGGCCGCCGGTATTGGAGTAACACTGTGTATCAAGGACCAGAATGTTGACGTTTTCTGTCAGGCTCAGGACGTGGTCGAGACCGCCGAAGCCAATGTCATAGGCCCAGCCATCGCCGCCGATAAGCCAGATGGATTTCTCAACCAGCGCATCAGCATCGGTTAAGAGCTCCTTCGCGCCAGCTTCATTAGCCAGAACCTGACGTAGCTCGGCCACCTGTTCACGGCGCGCCTCCGGCGTGGCGTCGGCATGCAGCGCGTCATTCAACGCTGGCGGCAACTTGTCGGCAAACGTTGACAGCAGGCGCATCACGCGCTGACGATGCTGGTCGACGGTTAAGCGGAAGCCGAGGCCAAATTCGGCGTTGTCTTCGAACAGCGAGTTCGCCCACGCCGGTCCGCGACCATTGGCGTCGGTGGTATACGGTGTGGATGGCAGATTACCGCCGTAAATCGACGAGCAGCCGGTGGCGTTAGCGATCAGCATCCGATCGCCGTACAACTGGGTCAGCAGTTTGATATACGGCGTTTCGCCGCAGCCGGAGCAGGCCCCGGAATATTCAAACAGCGGGCTAATCAACTGCGAGGTGCGAATATCAATACGCTCCAGACTGCTGCGGTCCATTTCCGGCAGGTTGAGGAAAAAGTCGTAGTTCACTTTCTCTTCTTCCACATGTTCAAGGCGCGACATCATGTTGATGGCCTTGATTTCTGGGTTCTGCCGATCTTTTGCCGGACACACTTCCACACACAGGTTACAGCCGGTGCAATCTTCCGGCGCCACCTGCAGCACATATTTTTGCCCGCGCATATCGCGCGATTTGACATCCAGGGAGTGCAGGCTGGCCGGTGCCGTGTCCATTGCTTGCGGAGGGACAACTTTGGCGCGAATCGCCGAATGCGGGCAGGCGGCGACGCAGTGGTTACACTGGGTGCACAACTCTTCCTCCCAGACAGGGATCTCTTCGGCGATGTTGCGTTTTTCCCAGCGCGTGGTACCCATCGGCCAGGTGCCATCCGGCGGCAGGGCGGAGACCGGTAGCGCATCGCCGAGTCCGGCCAACATGGCAGCGGTGACGGTTTTGACAAAGTCCGGTGCGGCGTCGGAGACCACCGGCGGGCGGTTCGGGCTGGAGGCATCGACCGGGCGCAACGGCACCTCAGCCAACGATTCGCGCGCCAGCGCCAGCGCCTGCCAGTTGCGTTCAACCAGATCCTGGCCTTTGCTGCCGTAGCTTTTGGCAATAGCTCCCTGCAGTTCGGCCAGCGCGCTGTCGCCCGGCAGAATTTGCGTTAAGTGGAAGAATGCCATCTGCATGACGGTATTGATTCGCGCGCCGAGGCTACACTCCCGGGCAATCTTCGCGGCGTTGACGATATAAAAGCGCGCTTTTTTCTGATTCAGCGTCGCCTGGACTTCCTGCGGCAGGCGCGACCACACTTCATCGGCGCCGTAAGGCGTATTGAGCAAGAAGATCCCGCCGGGTTTTAAACGCTCAACCATTTGATATTTGTCGATAAACTGGAGCTGATGGCAGCCAACGAAATCGGCCTGCGAGATCAAATAGGAGGAACGAATCGGTTTCTCGCTGACCCGTAGATGCGACACGGTCAGACCGCCGGCTTTTTTCGAGTCATAGACAAAATAGCCTTGTGAGAACCACGGCGTGGAATTACCGATAATTTTGATATTGTTTTTCGTCGCCGATACGCTGCCATCGCTGCCGAGGCCGTAGAACAGTGCCTCCAGTTTGGCTTCTGACGGCAGGGTGTTCTCTCCCAGCGGCAGGGAGAGATTGGTCACATCATCGTAAATGCCGACGGTGAACCGCGGTTTGGGTCGGGCTTCGCGTAATTCATTGAAGATAGCCAGCACGCACTCCGGGCCGAACTCTTTGGATGAAAGACCGTAGCGGCCGCCGATGGTGCGGGGCAGGGTTTCACGTTCGCCGCGGTTAAAGGCTTCCGCCAGCGCGGTCATGATATCCAGGTACAGCGGCTCGGCATGGGCGCCCGGTTCTTTGGTGCGGTCGAGAACGGCGATCGCGCGCGCGCTTTCCGGCAGCACCTCCAGCAGATGGGCGGCCGAGAAGGGACGATAGAGGCGAACTTTGAGAACGCCGACTTTTTCGCCGCGGCTCAGCAGTTCGTCTACCACCTCTTCACAGGTGCCGATAGCCGAGCCCATAATCACAATCACCCGTTCTGCCTGCGGATGGCCGTAAAACTCGAACGGTTTGTACTGGCGGCCGGTCGCGGCGGCGAAATCATTCATCGCCGTTTCAACGTGATCATAGACCGCGTCGTACCAGGGATTTGTGGCTTCGCGGGACTGGAAATAAGTATCCGGGTTTGCCGACGTGCCGCGGATCACCGGATGTTCCGGGTTCAGCGCGCGCAGACGGTGCGCGTCAATTTCGTCCTGAGGCAGCAGGCTGCGAATCGTGTCATCCGCCAGCGGGGCGATTTTATTGATTTCATGCGAAGTGCGGAAACCATCGAAGAAATGAATAAACGGCACCCGGCTCTTAAGCGTGGCGATATGGGAAATCAGCGCAAAGTCCTGAGCTTCCTGGACGTTGCTGGCGCAGAGCATGGCGCAACCGGTCTGGCGCACGGCCATGACGTCGGAATGATCGCCAAATATCGACAGCGCGTGGGTGGCGACGGTACGGGCGGCAACATGCAGAACAAACGGCATCAACTGACCGGCCAGTTTGTACAGCGTTGGGATCATCAGCAGCAAACCCTGCGATGAAGTAAAGGAGGTTGAGAGCGCGCCGGTCTGCAGCGCGCCGTGTACGGCACCAATCGCCCCGGCTTCCGACTGCATTTCGACAACGCGAGGGACATCGCCCCACACGTTTTTCAGCCCGTTACCCGCCCAGGCATCCGCCTGTTCCGCCATCGTTGAACTGGGCGTAATCGGGTAGATGGCGATAACTTCGCTCGTGCGAAACGCGACTGAAGCGGCCGCGCCATTACCGTCGATAGTAATCATAAAAGACACCCTAACATTGCGCAAAAGAAGAGACCTGACAAACGGCTACAGGTCCTGTAATTATAGCGGCTAGTATACGGGCATTATCTATACCCTTGAAGTTGTGAGGCTTTCAAGTGCACAAATTGATCCACGATTTCTGGTTTTGCGGGCCGGGCTGCGGATAAATCGCCATGATATTGCACGGATTATTTAGCCGCAGCCGCGGTAGCGTTATGACGACAGCGCCCCTTTGGCAAACGCTAAAGGCGGCGCTGGGATGGGCTTAAAACCAGGTTTCAAGCTGCGCGCCGAAAACTAAGGTCCCCCCGCTGTGGTAGCCTGCGCTGCCAAAGGTATCGCTGGTGGAGTAGTTATCCAGCGATTTGTCCCAGTTCATCCAGGTGGCGAAAAAGCGAATTTCCGGGCGCTCAAAAAAGTCAGTCACATTGTGCATTTTGAAAGTGGGCGCAAAGGTCAGTTTGTAATAGCTGCCGCTGACCGGCCGGTTGCCGTTAAACCCTTTCGGGTCGATATCCATATACTGATAGCTGGCCTCATACTGCAGCGCGAAGTTTTGATTCATCTCCTGAATAAGGCGGGCGTTCAGGGTTAACCAGTCGTAATGATCCGAATCCAGATAGCGGTTGTTGCTGCTTTGGGCAACGATGAGCGGCGCCAGACTCAGCCGGTCGGTCAGGCTGGTGATGCCATAGGAGGCAAATTTAAGGGTCCAGGCGTTATCAATGAGGTAGCCATCTGACCCTGGCCCCCGGACCTCCGCGCCGAGCGACTGACCATAGAGCAGCACCGTTTTAGACAGGCCGGGACGTAACCCGTAAAAACTGTCGCCGTGATACGCCAGCATCGTGTTGAAACCCTGCGATGCCGCTTTATCGGATGCCAGTCCGTCATTAATGCGCTTGTCGTTGTCTTTGGAGTAAAGACCGTTATCCGATTCATTACCCAGACGCCCGACGCTACCGCCGGTGCTGCCGGCCGGCGTCAGCGAAGGGCCAATGGTACTGGTGGTTCCTTGTCGTCCGGTCAAAATGCCGCTGCGCGCATAGCCACCGATTTTAATCTCGTGATTATCGCCACCATTCGGCGGCGTATTGACGGTTGTTTTTTTGCTTAATATCCGATCCGCCGCTGTTGCTTGTTCAACAGCCTGCAGCTGCTGGCGGCTTAACATCGCATTATGCTCAGCGGCAGCCGCTCTTTTTTCTGCATTATCAATTTTCTGTTCGGCGTGCTGTAACTGTATTTTCGACAGTTTTAATTCCGTTTCTAGTTTTTCCAGCCGGGCACTGATTTCTTTAAGCGTCGTATCGGCGCTGTGTGCAGCGAGTGGCAACGTCAGCGCACAAAGGGTAAGGGCGTAAATTTTCATCATTAATAACCTGTACGGATTCCCCGTATTCAAGGCGCAAGGGCGCCTGGCGCACGGGGAAGGTGCCATTAAAAAGTGGAACTATTTAAGTTGACGAGTCAGGACATTAAATATATCGCGGTTTATTTATCTCATTTTTTTGCGACCGGATTATTTGTATTGACGAAGAGCGTGGCGGTAATAAATGCAAAGATAAATACCGCAATACCCACGATGATATAGCTCACGAATTGATAGCTATCGTATATATACATCAGCGGCGAGAGCAGTACCGCCAGTCCATACGAGTTAGCTTTGATTGATAAAAGAGAGAGTATCATTCCGCCTAATGCTGAACTGGTGAGCATGACAGCAATCGCGCGGATACCCGACTGCATGACAATTCCGAACAGCGCTGGCTCAGACACCCCCAGTAGCTGCGTTACCGTGGCCGAGATCCCGGCGGTTTTAAAGGCCGTATTTTTTGATTTCAACGAAATCGCCAGGCACACGGCGGCATTAGCAAAACCGTACATGGCGCAAACGGTGATCAGCGGATTAAAGCCGGTCCCGGCAATCAGGGATGTTTCAATCATAATGAACATATGATTGAACCCAAATCTTAACTACCTGATTTTAATCGTCTTAGGCTGTCGCTTTTTCTCTTTGGGGCACCATTGGGGCATTTTCTCGCAGTGACTGATTTAATATGGCTATCTGCGAAGCGCTGGACTCCGGCATCCATGCGCCATAAACCCTGTACACCATCAGCGCGTTTGTGTGCCCCATTTGCGAGGCGATAAAAGTAGGATTTGCTCCAGCGGATAAAGACCAGCAAGCGTAGGTATGGCGTGACTGGTATGCCTTCCGTGAACGTAACCCCGCTCTTTTCATCGCTGAAGTCCAACTTGGCCCGAGCGAACCTACTGCATAATATCCTTCAGGTTTGTTATGATGCCTCGTCGGCTGAGGAACAAAGATAAAAGTGCAGGAATGATGGGTGCTTCTGCCATATTCCCGTAGTTTCACTTCTATCCGGTGCTGCTTTCCAAGCCGCGTCAGTTCTGCCTGATTTTTCAGTACATCAATCGCAGGTTGAGTGAGATAGATTACCCTGTCAGTACTGGCCTCTGTTTTGGGTAAAGTAAAATCCCCCATGGTCGTGAGATTGCGCCTCACGACCATGGTACCCGCCTTTAAATCAACATCTTCCCAAGCCAGAGAAACTAACTCGCCATGTCTGACGCCTGTATACACCGCCAGTGACCAGAGGTTTTTGGTTTGCTGTTGGTGGCAGGCGTCAATTAACCGGGAGAATTCATCCCTTCCAAGCGGGTCAGGCTTGGCTCTGGTTTTCTTTAGTGCTCCAATGCTGGTGCAAGGGTTGTCCTCTGTGTAGCCGTTCTCATGAGCAAACTGAAAAAAAGAAGATATAATTCCCATGTAATAATTCACCGTTGGGGCCGATCTTCCCTTTTTCACAGTCTTGCGGCTCGGTCGCGGCACACAGTAACCTGTCAGCAGTTCCTTTCTGACATCCAATAAATTTTCTTTTGTTACCGTCGAGATCAGTTTTTTACCGCCAATATGAGGAAGTATTACTCTCACCACCGACTGATAACGGCTTAATGCGTTTGCGCTGACTTCCATGCCTTTTAGCTCCAGCCATTTAGCAGCAAGAGCTTTCACGGTAATGTCTTTTTTACCCAACCCAAATGTCTTTAGATTGGGTGAGTTTGGGAACTGCGCTGCATAGTCAAAGCTACCCATGCGGATAGCGAAACAGACTGAAGTACGTAGATCCCCGGCAACCTTGCGGTTTTTAGCGGTGTCAGGAACACCGAGATTTTCCCTGACGCGCTTGCCGTTATAGTTGAACCATATACGGAGTGAACCGCCATGGTTCTCAACGCCCGTTGGGTATGATGCTTTACTCATTATTCCCTCCCGACGTCCAGGAGCGGTATAAGCTTACCTGTTTCATGTCGACCGATCATCAAATTGGTTGTTTTTGTGCTGCAATCCAAGCATCAACCGCCTTGCGGTTATACATGCATTCGCTGGTGGGCTTCGGGTCGCCTTCAGGAGAAACGTGCTTATACTCCCTTCCCAGCAACCAGGACTTTTTACGCGCGCGGGTAATAGTTCCGCGTTTCAGCCCTGTTACTGCGATCAGCAGATCCTCGGAAACCCACTCATTTGGCTCGATCTGTATAATCGTCTGCATACCCACCTCACACCACTTTCAGGCCACGGCAGTGGCACCAAATCTTAAATTCCCTGTTCATTACCTTTGGCCTCAATAGCATCCATCAGCATAAGAAAAACAATCGCTGCCGCCCGCAGTGGGTTACGATGGTTCACCTGCAACCCGGAATCATGAAAAGCTTTCCATACGGTTTTACCTTCTGGCGCGATTCCTATGCGGTTCTTCAGCATGACCGGGAAGAGATCTTCCGATCTGCGTAAAGGGAAATAACCGGTAGACTGCCGAGTGCCAAACCAAGCCCATGATAGCTCCGCGCCATTGGCATCGTGGGGATGAATGCAGGCATCGTATTTTTGCTTAAGTTGTCGCGCCAGAAGGACGCTGATTTCGCCATTACTCATTTTGCTATAATTCACTACTTCACCCTCACGCCTATTCCGAAAATCGCGCAATGCCGCTCAATAGCCTCTTTCACCCAGCGCCGGTACGTCTCGGGATGGAACACTTCGGCTTTACCAGAACCGCTCCAAAACGCTTTTGAACTGATATCAGGTAGGGTAATGGTCAACGGTTTACCGGCGGCGGCATTGTTAACCGGCGCTGCGGCCAACTCACTGCCGCTCTGCACTGGTTCCGAAGTGTGGGTAGTGCCGCTCTGCATTTGTACCACCTGAGTGTTTTCGTTACTCCTGCGGTTTTCTGCTGCTCCTGCACTGCTGAGCGTGGTGATGCTGCAGGCGTTCCATGCATCCATTGTGGCCAGCGCCAGCTTGAATGCGGCCAGTGTGTTGCTGTTAGTAATACCAGCAACCTCAATTCCTGAAATTTGATGTTGCAGCCATTCTCTGGTTAATTCACTGGTCATCGCGTTGTATCCCATTGAAGTATCTCGTACGCACGCAATACGTGTGGCGTTTTGCCGGAAATCACCGTTTTCATAATGAAGAAGCCACTGCTGTGAGCCCGAACACCCGGTGACATTAGCAACGCGACATCGACAGCTCTGGTGTGCCGACGAAACTCGAATACCGAGCTGGTGACGGTGGCTGTCGCAATGGCGCCCTGATCGTTAAATTCAATTTTCACAATCTTTCCTCCCTTAGTGCATAACCGGCATGTCTGGCATGCCCTCGGTCTGAATTTGCTCGATAAAGCCGTCGTGCAGTATGTTGAAGCCCTCCCGGCCCAAAGCGGACAGCCTGAATCCGCATTCATCGTCTGCAACAACCATGTCCTGATACATCCGCAGCGCCAGCCGCAGACCAAGGTCGGGGCCGTATTTCTCAATGGCGCCTGCCTCAATGTGGTTAGCGAGTGCAAAGCGCTCTGGTCCGGGGTAGACGCTGATTGCGCCATGCTCCCCGGAGTAGATAACGGCTTCATCGACGCCACCTTCGTCGTTCGGAACGTCTACAGTCCCGTTCTTCTCCCGCTCCTCGGTAATGAATACCGCGGCGATCAACCAACGCCAGACGATGATTTGCTTCTCGATGTTGAGCGTGATCCAGTTGCTTTCTACCGCTTCCATAATGCAGGCCAGAAGTTCCATATCAGCGACGACGTGAAAGGCACCTCACCTGACAGGCTGAACGGTACCGATGTGATGACCGGGATCGGGGTGACCAGCAGCCGGGCCCGGTTCGGGCTGGCCGCATTCTTCGGTAAGGCTGGCATCAGTAAGACCGATGAGCAGCTGGCGGTGCAGGCGCTGGCGCGGTATGCCATAGATACAGCACCAAAGAACGTGCGCAAGGCCGCTGGTGCCGCGCTGGGGCGCTGCTGCCTGATTATGGCGCAATTTGCCTTTGCGGAGTATTCCCGTTCAGCGGAAACAACGGGAGCCTGCCGGGTATGTAGCGGTACCGGGAAGGTGCAGACGACTATCACGGAGCGCAAAGTCACATACCCGTGGGGCAAAGCACCATATTGGGCCAAAAGGTCACGCGCTGTTCGCCCGTCTGACTGGGAGAAGTGGACTGAAGTAACAGCCATTGCCAGCGCTAAGTGTGAAGCCTGTGACGGGAAGGGGAAGACAAACGCCCGCTGTCGCTGCGGAGGGTCCGGCCAGGTACTGGACCGCAAAGCGACAAAAGAGCAGGGAGCTCCGGTATATAAAACCTGTGAGCGCTGTTCCGGGAATGGCTTTTCAACGATACCGTCTACGGATGCCTACAAAGCGATACTGACACTTGTACCAGACCTGCATGTCAGAACATGGACTCGTAACTGGAAACCGTTCTGCGATGCGCTGGTGGACATCTGCTGGAAAGAAGAACGCTATGCTGATAAGGAATTTCAGCAAGTGACCAACTTTTAAAACAATGGCGACAACTTTTTGCTTTTTCGGTACATAAAGCTTGATTTTGTCCGAAGTTGTCGTGTATGCTTCTAATCATGCGAAGTTGTATCTGAAGCATTTCAATCATTGAAGCCCTGCCCCCTCGGCGGGGTTTTTGCTTTTCAGGGAGGAGCCAGGAAAATCGATGCATGCCACCTTCACCCGAAAGGCTTTTTCCTGACATGTGATCATCAGGCTGACTTCTGGGTGTTTTTAAGTCCGGCAGCAGGTTGGGGCGTTTCTCTATGATTCGCTTCAACCAGGAAGTCAGCTAGCGCTCGCGAGCCTTCGATGGGCCGATTTTCTGTCTGTTTGCTTTCTGTTTACAAGAGGAAGATCAGGGTTGAAGAAACATTTACCTTTTATCGGTTATTTTACAAAAAACGGTAAAGAGGTAGTGTTGTGAAAAAAATAGGGTTCGCACTGTTCTTTGTCATTTGTCTTGCTGTAAGCTCGGGGATGTATTACTACCTTTACAGGCAGTTTGAAGCTCTCCACGAGCATCCCGAGGGGCAGAAAGTAACAGATGAGAACCTGGATAACTGTGATTGTGTTTTTTACGTGCTTTCTGGCAGGGATGATTATGTACTACAGTATCCTTAAAGATTTTCTGTCTGACATTCAATTTTTTCACTAATATAGATATAAATAACGTAAATTTTATTCTTTTTTGCCATAAAAAATATCAACAATGAAGCCTGAGGTTCACGCCTTGGGCTTTTTCGTATCAGCAATCTGGCTCAGCAGGTAGAGCGCCTGCCTTGTAAGCAGGATGTCGGCGGTTCGATTCCGTCAATCAGCACCATATACCAATGTGATGATTCTGCCGGTGTAATTCCGGCGGCGTCAGCTCCACGAAACGGAGCACACAACAGGTAAGAGCATTTAGGGTGTAGGTCATTGACTGCCCGAAAACGGTGAATGCCGGCCGCAGTGCTCTTTCCGTTGTGGTGAATGCGCAGGCTGATGCGCAAACGGATGGATGAGATAAGCAGGGGAAAGTTCCTAGGCCGTTTAGACGGCTGCTATGAAAAAGCGCCGCCCCACTGTGCCGGGTTCAGCACCGGCCACCACAACCCAATCCGGGCAGGTTAAAGAGCATGGGATTCCTAACCCCGCGCTCGCTAACAGGGCCGCCTATTCCTTTGCGTACACAGCACCCCGGATAAATCGGAGGTGGAGACTATGAAAATGCCTGACAAAATCTTTTCGGCGGCCTCGTACTGCACGTCAGGCGGCCTGATATTTACCGGACTGGCTCAAACCTATGACTGGTTTCATGGGCTGGACTGGAATTTTATTGCTCTGGCAAGTGGCGTCGTTATTGTTATTTGTGACTGTAATACAAGCATTATTGATAAACCCTCCTGCTGAGTTATCAAAATACAACTCGCCGCCCGCCAGCGCCTGAACGCGAACCTTTGTGCCGTCCATAACGAGTGTTCTGGTGATCCGATATGAGCGGTTGAGGTAGACGACTTGTGGTGCATACGAACCGTTTACCAGAATTGCTCGCGACGCAGCCTCATTAAAGGCGGCCTGAATTGCGTCTGAATCATCAGAAACACCATCGCCAGCCGCTTCCATCATCTCTGGCGTGCAAAACCTGAGTGCGTCAAAAACAGTACCTTTAAGCAGACTGACAATCCGTGCTCCTGGTAGTTCGCCTGAACCCAGGTTTGAACGAATAACATCAGCATTTTACAATCTGTATTTTCAGGGAGTTACACAGTGCTGATTGGTTATGCCAGGGTCTCAACAGGGGATCAAAACCTCGATTTACAGAAAAACGCACTGATTCGCGCAGAATGTGAGCTGATTTTTGAAGATACGGCCAGCGGAAAGAACGCTAAGCGGCCAGGATTACGACGCGCAATCCGCCGACTTCGTCCGGGTGATTCGCTGGTGGTCTGGAAGCTGGATCGGTTGGGGCGCAGTGTGCGCGACCTCATAACTCTGGTCTCAGAGCTGCAGGATAAAGGTATTCACTTTCGTAGCCTGACCGACAGCATCGATACCAGTACGCCAGCAGGCCGCTTTTTCTTCCACGTCATGAGCGCCCTGGCGGAAATGGAAAGAGAGCTGATCGTTGAGCGTACCCGAGCCGGGTTAGCAGTTGCGAGGGAACAGGGGAGAGTCGGTGGCCGCCGGCGTGTAATGACTCCTGATGTTGTGGAACGCTGCCGACGGATGCTTGCGAACGGAGCAACCCGGCAACAGGTGGCCGATGTGATAGGAGTAGGGGCGAAGACTGTTTATAAATATTTTCCCGCAACCAGTCCAGCGCAATAATTGATCTGACGCGTAATGATTCGCCAGTTTGATAAAAAGCCCCCTTTGCGCAGGCACACCCAAAGGGGAAATACTGCATAACATCATTGCTGTGTGCGTTTTTACGCACCGCCTATTCTCTAAGAAAAATCTTGGGTTATCGAGATAAATTTAACAGGTAGGAGGAGAGGTGCTCTGGTGTCCGAACGGTAAAAGCCCCTTTGCCACTCCATGGGTGTGATGACAAAGGGGTGAAATGACACCATCAACATTTCAAAAAGGACAACCGATGCATATCCGGAGTTAAGCTACAACCAAACCATTGTTGTGGATATAGCTTAGACATAGCATTTCGTTATGGTCTCAGTAAGAATGGCGAGGAAAAAAATCCCCTGACAGGCACCGACAGGGGCAAAGCCAATTTCCACATGTTTAAGACCCTTGATCTCAGGGGTATGGATAGTATCGCGGATGCTGGCGCTTTGTGTAGTGAGCTACCCGACTAATTTCATAGCGAAACTATTTTTAGGAATCTGATGGGTATGATGGGGGGAGAGAGATGAGCAACCGAACGTTAACTTACTGTTATCTGAAGTTAACATCTGGGACAATACACACATGAATAGCTGAAGATAGTCTGGTTTTAATGTGAACAGTGAGAAAATGTTAACGCACGCGCAATTTTTAGCAATAAATAGTCAACTCGCGAACATCTCTGACACCTGGGCTGATTTGTGGGTGTTGATTTTTCACACTCGCCTGAGTGCTGGCAGGTTGTTAACGCTACGATACGAAGACATCAGCGAGGATTCAATGTTAATCCAAGCGTGTGGGCGTCTGAAAGCACTTCGTATTGAATTGACTCCGCCGATAAAAAAGATTCTCAACTGTAGGCGGGAAAAATATCAAGGGGATATTTTTGTGTTTCAGAGTCATTCGAATCGTATGAAATACGAATGTCGGCCTGTGACTTTAATTGCTTTCAATACCGCTTTAAGTCGTGTCGCTAAGTCTTTACCAGGGGTCACCGTAAGTAGTTCCAGCGCCAGAAACGTCCCCGGTAAGGGCCCCTAACCCGGCAGGTCTTGCATGCAGCCACCGGGTTAGGGATTTCTGTAGGTGTTCATGCCGTACAGTCGGGGCGCACTATACTGCCAACTCAACGAATAAACCAGTCATCAGCGCTTTCCCATGCGTCTTTGAGGGTTTCTTCGACAAATTCCTTCGCAATTTCCTTATCGGTCGCCCACAGCACGCTCAGACCGTCATTGCTGGCTGTCTTCACGATCACTTCAACATCATCGTACTGTTTGCTGATCCGTCGGGTCATCTCTTCCTTCAGAGCCTGCATTGACCCCTTTGGCATTTTTCCGGCTTTCTCTTTGGCAATGCTGATTTCTACACGCATGATAATCACCTATGATTAACTGGTTGGATATACAGTATTTATAGCTGGTGGCGATGGCGTGTCAAGAGGCTATGAGGTCTTGGGGCATTAATGGGGCATGGATGGGGCATTTTAAATCAGTAAAGTTCGCCAAAGTTCGCAAACCACATCTATCGATTGTTCTGTCCAACCGCTTAAAACGGCGCTCCTGGACGATATTTGTCGATTTTTAGTTTTCTACACTCATAATGAACATATGATGCATGCCGGTCATGACCGCGATGGGATAAATAAACCCGATCAACAGACCGCCAATTCCAGCGGGCAGGGCAAGGAATTGCTCAATTGCCATCACCGCATAATGTTCAAACCCGTGTACCAGTGGACCTAAAATGAAGAGCGCTATCGCAATAGCAATCAGGATCACAATGAACGGAGTGAATATCAGATCCATGGCGTTCGGCATGATTCGCCGAAAATAGATTTCAAGCTTTGCCCCGATAATACCGGTAATCAGCGCGGTGAGAATGGAACCCTGATAACCAACCAGCGGGATAAAACCCAATACGTAAATCGGCGAGGTATGTCCATACGCCACGTCATAGGCATTGGGGAGTGCCGGAGAGACCAGCATCAGGCCAATGAGAAAGCCGATAATCGGCGTGCCGCCAAATTTCTTGAAGGCCGACCAACAAATAAATGCTAAATGCGGCGAGAAAAGCAAACGCGGTGTCGCACAGTACCGTCGTCAGGGTCTTGAGATAAACGGGAATATCCTGCACGCTACTGCCAAAAAGAGACAGCACGGTATCATTAAACATGACC